>CACZGA010000001.1 GCA_902780585.1 uncultured Erysipelotrichaceae bacterium
TTCCATTTATAAATGAAGCCATAAAATATTGGCCTTATACTGATTATGAAACAGGAAAATCTAGTTGGAATAATAAATATTTAGTATGTAATGAAATACATTAAAGTTGAATGGCCTGAGATTCAGGATTATATGTTATTGGAAAATTATGATCCTGATAAAGTTGGATATGATCCAATACATGATTGTTGGTTTGTTCCAGAAGAGTGGGATGAAGAGACTGTTATTGATTTAGAAGAATCAGAGTATGAAATTATAGTTGAAGAATATGGTTGATTACAAAATTTATACAGATGGTAGCTGTCGAGCTAATGGAAATGGAGGAATAGGAGTTGTATGGTTAAAAAATGATGAAAAAGTATATGAATACTCTAAAGGATTTAAAAATGTTACTAACAATATTATGGAGCTTAATGCTATCTATTATGCTCTTAAGTCTATTAAACATAATATTAATTCTTTAGAAATAATATCTGATTCTGAATATGCTTTAGGATGTATATTTAATTTAGAATGGCATCCTAAAAAGAATATCGAACTTATCAATAAGATAAGAAGACAAGTAATTAAAACTCAATGTCTTGTTAAAGATCCAATCAAATATAGACATACCAGAGGACATCAAAAGGTTACTTCAGAAGATGCTCGTTGGAATAATCAGTGTGATTGGCTTGCTCAAACTGCTAGTATTGGAATATTATGATAAAATTAAAATAGAATTTTCCTAATATTAATTTTGATAAAAAATATAAAGATAAAACTGTTAGGAAAATGAAACAATATGGATTACATGCTAGTGAAGTTGATATCTTAGAAGAAGCAGGAGAAATATGAAAGATACAGAAATACAAGTTCGAGAAGGAATTGCTTTAGAAAATAAGTGTCTTAAGAAACTTGAATTTATAAGAAATGAATTATTACCTGTTTATGGTAATATTACACTAAAGGAAGTTGAAGAACTTTTATGGGATCAGTATTTAAAATTTCATAGTAAAGTAACTAATTATTTTTATGATAAATAATCCAATTATAAATAATCGTATAGTAAATTCCAAAACATTTGCTATACGATTTAAAAGTTTTGTTGAAGAAGTTAGAGTAAATGATCCTTGTTCTGAAGAAGAAAAAGAGTATCTTTTAAATATAGCTAACCAACTTCTTAATTATCAAATTCAAACTGCAGTTGATGAAGAAGAAATTAATTATTTAAAAAGATTAAAATTATTATGATTAATGGAACTGAACTTCTTAGTGATTTACAAGAAGTAAAAAAGAAAGCGGAACTTGTAGAAGTAGTTTATCCTGGAAATGAAATATGGTCAGATGTAAACTATTAATAAAAAATGATAAACTTTTATATTCATGGTAAAAAAAGAAGATTGTATAGAAATTTTCAATGCTATGATTAGGGGTACTCCTGTTTCTTTTCAAGAAAAATTACTTCCTATGGTTTCTGATTTTTTAACAGAAAATAACATTGAAAATTCTGATAAAATGATAAATTTAATAGTACAAAACCCTCAATTAGTTCAGCAAACTTTACCTGAATTAGTTGATTATTATTGTAGAAAATTTAACATTTTAAGTTTAAGACAACAAATAAATAGTAGTTTAATTAATAATTTTAAAACAATATTGTATTATGATTAATGAAGAAAGTAAAAGAGAGTTGAGAAATCCTATTGAGACAACTCGTGAAGGTAATGTAATTACCAAGGAATGTGTTGAAGACGTTTATAAAATTGTAAACAGAATTCAAGATGCCATGAATAGATCTTATAATGATTCTGTTGATATTATAGATTCGCTTCAAGATGATGAATATGGAGATCGTAGTTCTGTGATTTTTGGTAGAGGTGTATCACAACCTTGTCTACAAGATGCTTTTGACGAAGAAATTGGAAATAGTATTGCGTTTATGAAGATGAAATTAAATGCTAATATTAAGAAACATAATTTCTTGTGTAAGATATTTAATAATTATATGAGAGCTCTTGAAGATATTAATAAGGAAATTCTAAATATAGATGATAAGATCTTATTTGATTTGAAGGGTGTTAGACAACATAATCCTCAATATCTTCTTGGAATTGAAAATAAACTTGGAATCGAAACTAATAATGAAGTATAAACATAAACTAGAAAATCTATTAGCTAGGCAAAAAGCCTGGGATGCTCGTGGTGGAATGAATAAAGAAAGTGGACATCTTCATAAAAGACCTGGAAGTCAAGCTAAATGAGTAGAAAAGAATTATTTAAGCAAGTTAATAAATTATGTTATGATTTGGATTATGAATATAATATAAACTGTGGAGGTTGCTGTTTTGTTGCAGCTTGTTTAGCAGAACAGTTAGAATTAAAAGGAATTCCTTTTGAAGTAATTCATTATGATTTACATAGATGTCATTATGCTATTAAAGTATCTGATAGATATTTAAATAGATGTGATTATAGAAAAAAAGAAATATATGAAATACTTGATTGGGATTCTGAAGAATTATTTTATCATTATTATAATGAATCTTGGTCTGAATGTTATAATCCAATGAATAATACAATGATAAAAAACTCTATTAAATCTATATTTAGTAAATATGAAAATCGTAGAACCTGATTTCATATTAGAACCTTCTGGAAGTGGATCGTGTTATGATTTAACTTTTATGAAGAGAGTTAAGAAACGTGAAACAGGTAAATTTGAAATTGAACCAGGACCTCCTTTGTATGGATTAACTCTTACTCATGCACTTAGTAAAATAGTCCATCATAGAACAGCAAAAAAATGGGAAGAAGATAATGTTACTTTAAAAGAATTTCTAAAGGAATTGAATAAAAACTATAAAGAGTTACTGAAATTATGTAAAGACATTCCTGTAGAAAAATTTGATACTGGAGAATGAAAGCCTGGCAGATAACATTAGTAGGAGTTTTGTCAGCAATACTGATTATATGGTTTTATTTAAGTATTGTTGATTTTAATAATCCAAGCAAGGAAGATAAATTACTTAAAAAGATTACTGAGTTAGAATTAAAGGTTGATTCTTTAAATAATAAAAAAGACAGTATTAGAACTGTTATTGATTCTACTCATATTAAAATTGTTACAAATGAGAAACATTATCAAGAAAGGATTAATACTATTATTACTCAACCTGATTCCTTTAGTGAGTCATTCACAAGACAGTATATCCTTGAGTATGCAGCAAGTAGAGGCATTAATATTCGCTGAACATCAAAAATTAAGTTACGAAAATCCTCTACTTAAACAACAAATTAATTCATTAGAAGAGTTGAATCAACTTCATATTAAGACTGATTCTATTAAAACTATAGAAATCAACGATCTTAAAGATAGAGTTGCTTCTGATGCTAATAAAATTCAACGATTAAAGTCTGCCCAAAAGAAAACTATTTTAGGTTTCTCGGTAGGTAGTGTATTTTTATTTATTTTAGGTTTAATTTTATGACAACACCATATAATATTTATTACGGAACTATTGGAAATAAGTTAGGAGTTCAATACAGATTTACAAGAAATTGTAAAGATGAGGAAGAAGCTAAAAAGATAGCATATGTTTCAGTTTTATCATTCTTCTATAAGAATGAAGGAAAATATGGAGTTCCAACTTATAATCAAATTTCTAAAGAAGCAGAAATAACTGGTGTAGATATTGAAAAATTATATAAGGAACATATCTACGACTTCTGTAGATGGTTTGCGATACCTACTAGTGAAGATACGATAAGTTCCAAGAATCTTAAGTATTGATCACTATAAAATCACAATTAGTAGCTAAGGAAACAGATTCGTTAAGTTATACTACATATGTTTTTAAATGTCTTGAGAATAATATTCCGTTTGGTCATACATATTTAATGTGTACAAGATATCCAAATTGGGATCATAGAGACATAGATATAGGGGAAATAGGTTATTTAGAATATGAAGAAGTTAAAGCTGGTGAAAGCTGGTTTAATTCTCAAACTAATACTTATGTTCCATATAAATATACAAATATTTATTTTATAAAGTTTGTAAAAGAAGTAGATATTTCTAGAAAAGATATTTTATTATGATAAGTTAAAATGAGTACAACGTTAGGAGACGCTCTTAAAAAAGCTTTAGATGAAAAGGCTTTAAATGCTAAAAACGATTATTCCAATTTTATTTGGAAAGGACAAAAAAGAAAAGAAGGAGATAAATACATTCAGGATTCTGAGAAGTTTATAGATATGACTCCAGAAAGATTAAAGGAGTGTTATAATCATTGCGAAAGAATGTTATATAGTACTGATCCTAAGAATTTAGGAAGATATAACGTTCTTGAAGAAGTAACTGAACAAATTAACAGATGTAATGTTGAACTATTCTTGAGATACTGCGAGAATTCATATCTTAGAAGAGAAGGATTTACAGCTACTCCAAGATTTAAAATGATGTTAAGTCTAAGACAATTCATTAGAAATAGTGAGGCAGAAGCTGAAGAAAAAGGAATAACTTTAGATTGGAAAAATATTTCTTTAACTCATACAACTAATGAACTTCCTGCAGAATTTAATGATATTAGTATTGCTGATGCTTTAGAAGGATGTATTGATAATTTGGAAGCCTTTAATAAACAACATCTTACAATGACATTTATTACAAAAATGGGATTGTGGTTTACTAAAGCTGAAGAGAATGAACTTAAAGGATATGGTAATTCTAACGCAGATAGATTACGTATGGCTAAAGAAAGATTACATTTGCCATCTAAACTTGTATTAAGGTTTAGTGAAAAAGGTCTTTCTTTCCATGAAATGAGAGCTATTCTCATCTTGCCTAAAAAGCAAAAGTATACAGATATGACTACTGAACAATTATTAACTTTAAGAAATAAGATTTTACCAAGATTACTTAAAGAAATTGATAGTCATATTTTTAATTGGAAACGTCTTCAAAAGCAAATTGAGATTGTAGCTAAAAGTGCAGGAATTGATTTAAATGATTAATAATTATGACTAGAACGGAACGACAACAAGAAGCTATTAAAAGATGGATATCTAATAAAGGTAAAGGAACAATAGAAGGTTGTACTGGATTTGGTAAAACAAGAGTAGGATTAATGACTATTAAAGCTTTATTAAAGAAATATCCACAATTTAGAATTCTTGTTGTTGTTCCAACCACTGCTCTTAAAGATCAATGGCAAATACAATTAGATGAATGGGGATTCTCATTTAATAGTGAAGTACAAGTAATAAATACTGTAATTAAACATAAATGGTCTTGTGATTTTCTTATACTTGATGAATGTCATCGTTTTTCTAGTAATGATTTTAGTCAAATATTTGACTGTGTTAAATATAAATTAATACTTGGATTAACTGCAACTTTTGAAAGACTTGATGGAAAACATACTATTATGGAAAAGTATTGTCCTATAGTAGATAGAATTACATTTCTTGAAGCATCAGTTAATGGATGGGTTGCAGATTATAAAGAATATGTTGTTCTACTTGATGTAGATAATATTGAAGAATATAAAGCACTTAATAAAGAATGGACTGAACATTTTGAATTTTTTCAATTTGATTTTGATTTAGCTATGTCTATGGTTAAACCTAATATTGGATGGAGAAATAAATTAGCATATAGAGATACAATCTATAAAGGAGACGATGAACAGAAAAAGAAAGATATTTTAAAAGCTATAAATTATCATTCTATTAGATTTACTCAAACTATGCAACTTAGAAAATCTTTTGTAAATAATCATCCTAAGAAAATAGAGATAGCTAAAAAAATAATTAAAGCTCGTTCTGATAAAAAAATTATTACTTTTAGTAATAATGTTAAAATGGCAGAATCTATAGGAATAGGTGATGTATATACTGGTAAAGTTTCTAAAAAAAGAAGTGCTACAATGATTGAAGATTTTGCTAAACAATCGAATGGAGTTTTAAATACTGTTAAAAAGGCAGATGAAGGAATTGATATTCCTGGACTTTCTGTAGCAATTATACTTGGAACTGATAGTTCTGAGACAAAAGCAAGACAGAGAAGAGGTCGTACAGTTCGAAAAGAAAGTGATAAAATTGCTGAAGTATTCTATTTAGTTATAAAAGATACAGTTGAAAGTAAATGGGTAAAAAACAATCATAAGACTGATAAAAATTATATTACCATTGATGAAAAAGGATTAGAACAAGTCCTAAAAGGTGAACAACCAGATTTATTTAAACCAAAACTTGGTGAAATTATGTTCCGATTTTAATATGAGTTCTAAAGAAAAAGAAGAATTTATTATAATGTTACTTTTAGAAAATAATTGTTTTAATAATATAAGATTTTCTGATTACTTAAAAGACAATTATAATACTAAAAAGTTTAATGAAAGATATAAAGAATTATTAGATGATTTTCTTAATGAATATGCATTGAATAAGACAGAGAAATCTGAAGAAAATCTTTAGCAGCTAATATCTATTAGTATGCTGTGAAATATTTAAATCATAACCTTGATAGTGAATTAATTTTAATGAGAGATTATAAAATATATCCAAATGAATTGTTTACTATTAAGGTTATATTATTAGCACAAGACGGAGAATGTGAATATCTCCAACAATATGTAGAATGTTTTGAAAATAAAAATTATTTAAGATTAGCATTAGAATCTCTTCAAGAAAAAGGCATTATATTAAAAAGTTATAAAATTCCTAAACCAGGAACTCGTTTTATTCCAGAAGATGTTCAATTTAATCAGAATTTCTTAAAGAAGTTTTATAGAAGTGCCCTTGAAATGGGAGAAGAATTGTTTTATACATATCCTCAATCCTGTACAGTTCAAGGACAAGTTTTTAATTTAAGGACAGTATCAAAGCACTTTGATTCTCTTGAGCAAGCTTTCCAAAAATATGCTAAATCAATAAAGAATAATCCAGAAATTCATCAGGAGATAATTAATAATATCAAATGGGGAATTGAAAATGGATATAACTTTACTACTCTCGACAGATTTATAATTGATAGAGGTGGAGAAGCATTAAAAGCTTTTAGAGAAGGTGATTCTATTAATATTAATCTTGAAGCAATACAATTAATTTAATATGTTAGGAAGTAGACTGATTTACATTAAAAGACTTGCTTCTTCTGTAAGGAATCTTAATGAAGAAGAAAAAGAAGTATTTGATAATCAACTTGAAAATCCAGAGTTCATTGATAAGTATATTTTTAGGTTATGAAGAGATTATGGATTGCTCGTGATATTGATAATTGGTTAAGAATAGGAACTTCTAAACCTGTTAAAGATAAGTATAAAAAAGGATATTGGGCTTTTGGAACCAGTCATTTAAAAGATATTCTTGATTATGATTTATATCCTGAATTAACTTATGAGAATAGTCCTAAAGAATTGTTAATATGATAAAATTAAGTGATATAGAAAATGCTTTTAAAACTTTAAAGTATAAATCACCTATTATATCAGTTGATAATGATTATGTTACTATTCGAGTGGATACTGGGTGGTTAATTATAAGTAAAGAGAAATATGAAAAAGTATTTAGTGAGATTCACTACTAAAAGTGGTGATTATGATAAAGAATGGTGTTATGCCGATTCTAAAGAAGAAGCAGCACAAAATATCCAAAATGAACATTGGAATATAGCACATATTGATATGGTTAGTGAGATGTAATATGGAAACAAATAATAAAGAATCAATTTTATCTAAAAAGTATATATATTACAGAACTATTCCAGTATTAGAAGATTGGAGAACTTTAAAAAAATATATTCCAGAAATATATTATAATTTCTTTGAAAAAGACGGATGTCATTATGATTATAATGAATTTGTTTCTAAATATAATGAAGATAAAAGTTTCCAAGAATTTATAGATGAACAGCATTTTAGGAAATTAATAGAAGATTATTTTACAAAAAATGCAAATATTTGCTGTTATCCAAGATTTCCATATAGATATGGTTCTGGAAGATATTCAGTTGAAGCACGTTGGAAAGATACTCGTTCTTGTTTTTATTATAATTCTCATTATATAAGCGTAGATTAATATAGTTGATAAATAATATAAAATTATGAAAATAGAAATACATAAATATATATCTTCTATAGAAGATATTTCTATGGAAGAAGCAGTAGATGAATTTTTTGATGGAGATTGGGATCCAAGAAGTTGGGAAGACACAGAATCATGTATAAATTCATATATAGAAGAATTTCAAGAAATTTCTGACAAAGAAGAAAATCTTTTAAGATTAGAAATTGAAAAAGAATTTAATAAAAAAGTTTCAGAAGTTAAAAAAGAAGAAACCGATCAACTTAAAGATAGAAAGTCTATTTTAGAATGGATTGAGAATTCATGTGATGATTGGCCTGATGAAGGAGACGTAGGATATATGCTTTCTAAAGAAGAAATTCTTGATTTGATTCTACAAAATGGTAATAAGTGAATTAATTAATAGACTTCAAGAATTAAAATCTATTTATGGAGATTTAATGGTATGTGTTGAAGATAATAGTAGACCAATATTATTTCAAGAACATTGGGTAGATAAAGTTGAAGTCTATTCTGATATTGGAGTATTTCAAGATTTTAAATATTGTTATATTATAATGGAAGATGATTCTGAAAAAATAAATGAATGTTTAAAGAAAAAAGGTAAGAAAATTCTTCCAAGTAAAATTGTAGATTATGACAATAACTGAATCTCTATTACAAGAAATTGATATTGGTAGAGAAGGTAGAGCTCAAGGTTATTCTATGGGTTTACCTAAGATAGAATCTATTGTTGATGGAGTTACTAAAAGAACTATGACTGTTCTTGCTAGTGGTACTGGTCAGGGTAAATCTAGTTATATTCTATATGCATATGTATATCGTCCATTAATGGAACATCTTGATGATAATAACTTCTATGTATCTTATTTCTCATTAGAGATGCCAGCTACTGTAGTATTTGGAAAATTACTTTCTACTTATATATTTGAAACTTATGGAAAAGAATTATCTATTAAGGAATTATTATCTAGAAAAAAAGGATATATTCTTAATGATGAAGACTATAAAATAGTAAAAGATTCTTTAAGTTGGTTAGATAAAATAGAAAGTAAAATTCATATCTATGATAAATCTTTAAATGCTGATAAACTTTATGCTATTTTAATGCAAAAATTAGAGAAGTTTGGAAGATTTGAAGAAACTGATAATAGAAAAGTTTATACTCCAAATAATCCAGATCTCTTATATGAAATAGTTATTGACCATGTTGGATTACTTCGTCCTTCTAATGGACGTAATAAGAAAGGAGAAATTGATACAACTGTTTCATATCTAGTTACACTTAGAAATATGTGTAATATATCTCCTACCTTAATTCAACAAATTAATAGAGAACAAAGTAATATCGAAAGATTTAAAGCAGGAAGAACTGGAATTCAACTTTCTGATTTAAAAGAAACTGGAGATACTACTGATGCAGCTGAAGTTGTTATAGCATTATATGGTCCAAATAGAGATAAACTTAATACATATAGAGGATATGATATTAAGAAATTAGGCGATCATATTAGAATGGTTCAAATATTAAAGACTAGATTTGGAGAAGCTGATAAAGAAATAGCTGTTAATTATCATGGTGGAATTAATATTTGGACTGAACTACCATTACCTACTGATATTTATGATTATGATAAATATACAACACCTGATTATATTTTAAAAAATAATAAGGAAGATGAAGAAATAAAAGAAATAGATAATTCAAGCAAAAATGATTTTAAATTGATTTTATAATGGCTTGTCAAACATTATGTATTTATGGTGAAAGTGGTCACGGAAAAACAACAAGTCTTCGTAACTTAGATCCAGAAACAACTTTTATTATTTCAACTACAGGTAAACCTCTACCTTTTAGAGGTTGGAAAAAGAAGTATGTTCCTTTTGTAATCAATAAAGAAACTAAAGAAATTACTGGAAATTATTATGTAAGTTCTAATTGGGAACAAATTCTTAAAATACTTAAGATTATAAATACTAAAATGCCTCAAATTGAAACTGTAGTAGTTGATGATTTTCAATATGTACTAAGTTATGAATTTGTTGATCGTGCAACTGAAGTAGGATATCAAAAGTTTTCGGAATTAGCTCAACATGCAATGGAGATTCTTAGATATTCTGAACAAATGAGAGAAGACTGTACTATGTGTTTCTTAACTCATTGTGAAAATACTGGAACCGAAATTGATCCTAAATATGTGATTAAAACTATTGGTAAACTTCTTTCTGAGAAAGTAACTCTTGAAGGTTTATTTACTTATATTTTCTTTGCTAAAACCGAAGAAGGAGATGATGGTAAGATGCAATATAAATTAGTTACCAATAATGATGGTAAATGTCTTGCTAAAACTCCAATGGGAATGTTTGAGGAATTAGAGATTGATAATGATTTAAATGAGATACTTAAAGTAATTAAAGAATATAACGAAGACTAATGCAAATTAATTCTGCTAAATTGATTGTTGAAATCCTGGATGAAACAACAGGTGAATTAATTACAAGAGAAGCTACTCTTGGAGATTTTAAAGAAGTAACTAAGAAAACTACTACAACTCGTACCAAAAAGCCAAAGGATGATGGTGATCCAACACCAAAAATTACTCTTCTCGAAAGTAAATGGCAAATGAATAATGCTTGTATCGAACTTACTAAGTTTGATCCAGAACAAAAGCTTGATATCAAGTTTGAAAAGAAAGGTAAAACTACTACTCCAGTTCTTTGTGAGGATGAAAAGGCAGGTAATCGTTTAACTAAAACATTTACAGTTTCATGTAGAGGATCTAAACACGATAATCTTGCTGAATTTGGTACAGTATTTGAAGTAATTCCTTATGAGGGTAAAGAAGGTTATTTCAAGTTGATCGGAGATGCTCCTCAAAAGGAAGATGATATAATTGAAGTACCAGAAGAAATTGAGGATCCTGATGATATTGTAGATGATGATACTCAGGATATTGAAGATTTTGAATTAGAACTTTAAATAATGAATTTTAAAGTAGATGTTTTTATATTAATAGATAATTCTTCTTATTTTATGACTAATATGAATATATATGAATTTTAATTTTAATTCTCTTTCAGAACAGAATTTTACTAGTGCAGCTGGACAATATCTTCGTCCTTATAACATTTATGATGTAAACCTTACTAAGATTGAAAAAACAACATTAAAGGGTTCTAAAGATCCTAATGCAGAATATCCTGTAATTGCTCTTGAATTTACCGGTTGTGGAGATGATAAGGGAGTATTTACTACCAATTTATTTATTCCTACTACTGAATCCGATATGGAACGTAAGATGCTGAAAAATGCAAACGGACATGAAAATCCAGTTCCTTCTCGTTTTGAAGAGTTTCAATTTACTTTGATGCAGATTGTTCATGCACTTAATCCTACTGGAGAAGAGAAAATCAAGGAGAATGCTTCTAAAATTAAGAGTATTGATCAATTTATTGATTTAATTATTAAGGCTCTTAGTAATAAAAACAATATAACTACAAAGCTTAAGCTTGTTGGTAGAAACAATAATGGAACAATTTATGCAGCTATTCCTCGTGCTTGTGGAATTAATAAAGCTGGGGAAATTTTCCCTGTAAACTTTATTGGAGATAATTTATTCTTTACTAACTATGAACTTACACAACAGAAGAAATATCAAGATGCCAAACCTACTAATATGGATAAAGTAGATTCTTCTGATGATGACGATATGGATCTTGATGATTTAGAAGTTTAATAAAATAAAATATAGACTCTTATGGAATTTATATCGTTAAAACCAAAAATTACTAAAGACTTTATACTTTCCAAAGTAAATCAGGAGTCTATAATGCAACACTATACCGGACTGGACGTTAACTCTAAAAAGTTAATGCTCAGTCCATTTAGAGTTGATAATCATTTTACTGTATCTTTTTATAAATCTAAATCTGATATATTGTATTTACATGATTTTGCTACTAATGAACATATTAATTGTTTTCAAGCTGTTATGAAAAAGTTTGGAGTAAATTTTTATGAAGCATTAAATATAATAGCAAAAGATTTTGGACTAATAGAAGGAGAAAACGATATAAAAATTAAACCACTAAGTGTACAACCTTTAAAAGAAACTGAGTCTTCAAGGTTACAAGTTCAAATAAAGAGTTATACTAATAAAGAATTAGAATGGTGGAAACAATTTGGAATATCTGTTAAGACTTTAAAGAAGTTTCATGTATTTTCTATAGAACACGTATTCTTAAATGGAGAATTAAAGTTTACATCATCTGAACAATGTCCAATTTACGGATATTATTTTGGTAAGGATAAAAATTCTGTAGAAAAATGGAAAATATACTTTCCTTTAAAAGAAAATTATAGATTTCTAAATAATTTATCTAAAAAAGTACTTCAAGGTTATCATCAACTTCCTAAGACTGGAGATTTACTTGTTATTACAAAATCTATGAAGGATTTAATGGCTATGTATGAGTTTGGCATATCAGCAGTATCTCCTAATAGTGAAACTCTTTTTATAGATGATAAAAAATTAGAAGAATTTAAAAAACGTTTTAAACATATTCTAGTATTGTACGATCAAGATAGACCAGGTAAACATAATATGTGGTTAATTCGTAAACAATATCCAGAATTAAACTATTATTTTATGCCTTGGTATTTAGCAAAAGATTTTACTGATTCTATTAAAATGGTAGGAGTAGAGAATATGAAAGAATATGTTAATGAATTTATGTCTAATTATAAATTTAAATAATTATGAATAAACAAGAATATTTAGAATCATTAACTCAAGATGATTTATTTGTTATTATTAAATATGGTTTAATAGGTCATGCTCCTTCTGGTGTAACAGTAGAGGATATTTATTATGTAATTCAATGTAATCCATTATGAAAGTTTATATAGCTAAAGATTGGACAGGTTCTAAAGTATTTACAGAACCTCCAGTACTTATGAAATGCGGAGGAATGCCAGATATTTGGACTGGTCATAAACTTCCTTTTAATATTACAGGTTCTTTTGTAGAAGATGAAATTCTAAGAGGACAATATTTGGAAAGAAACATTCTTTGGTCAATAATACATATTATAAAATGAAACCTTCAAATAAACAATTAGAAATAATTAAATTCTGTAAAAGTATATTATCTACTTGGGAATCCACAAATGATATTACTTCTCCAACACATTGGAATGATTTGCAAGAATTTGTAGATGCAGATCTTGAAAATTATCCAAATAAAATAAAGGATGGAATTTATGATTCTTTATCAGATTTACTTAATATAATTAGAAAAGTATGATAATTACCGAATCTACATTAGATAAACTTCCAAAAAAAGAGCAGAACCTAATAGTTGCTTTATTAAGTGATTTAGAAGAAATAAATCATAATTTATCATTACGTTCTCCTAATATACAACTAGACTGGATTGATAAACATACTGAATATCCTCCAGAAAGAGTAGATCCTTGTCCAGATTATTATGGAATGTATAGAGTAATTCAAGGAAATAAAGTTTTAGGAGTTGAAATGGATATAGATACTCTTGATACAGCTTTATGTTTATTATATAATTTTATAATAGATGACTAAGAAAGATATAATTAAGATATTAGAGAAAGGACTAGAA
The DNA here is from genome assembly GCA_902780585.1 of uncultured Erysipelotrichaceae bacterium. GTDB lineage: Bacteria > Bacillota_I > Bacilli_A > RF39 > UBA660 > UBA3789. The sequence goes on from CACZGA010000001.1 coordinate 13,701, forward strand.
TCTTGTGAATTTAATTATAGTCCAGAAGATATTTGGTATAAGATAATAGGAATTTATCTTAGAGAAACAAGTAATAGTAAATATGAAGAAGAGTTAGAATCTTAATACAGGTGTCAAAATAACTGATAAAGGGGGAAATACTTATATATACGATAGTATAGAAAAAGCCTCTGAGATGACACAAATGAGTATACAAACATTAAAAATAAGAGCTAATAAAAATAATATTCCTAAAGATGGAATAAAAGTTGAATGGTTAGATCCATCAACTAAAAAACATTACACTGCTAAGAGATCTAAGCAAAAAGGTAGTCAACTTGAGCTAGATGTTATTCACAAGTTAAACGAAATAGGATATAATACTGTTAGTAGTAGATCTAATAGTAAAAATCTTGATAATGCAAAAGTAGATGTAGATGATTTAGGTGGAAATCTTCCAGTTTATATTTAGTGTAAAGCTACATAGACAACTCCCTCTTATTTTAAAATAGAAGAAGAGTGTCCTTTAAAAGATAAAGATTTTGTAGTTGTTTGGAAGAAACAAGATAAAGATGGAGGACAAAGTCCAGGTACTGTTTTTATTGCTCCATTAAGTTTGTTATATGATTATTTAACTTTAAAATTAAGAAATGAATAAATATATTTATGCTGAGGCTACTGAGGATTACTGGCCTCAAATTAAATCAATTGAAGCTCGTTCTTATAACGACGCTGTTGAAAAAATTATTAATAAATATGCAGCTGAATTAGATGATGATGAACTTTTAACTTATGATGATTGGGAATCTTTTAGAGATTTTCTCAATGAATTCAAAGCAATCGCATTATCTGATTTGGAAATTTATGAAGAATTATAAATGAAAAAGTTAAGAGTTGGATTTGATCTTGACGATACTATTTTTGGATTTAGTCAAGGTTATCTAAAAAGATTTAAAAAATTTCCAAAGTATGATTGGGCTATAACTAGAAATGTACAACATATTCTTATTAAAGAAAGAGATTTTTGGGTAAATCTTCCAGTAATAAGACGTCCTAATTTTGAACCTAAACTTTATTGTAGTTCAAGAGTAAATAAAAAATGTTGGACTAAAAAAGCAATAGAAATTAATGATTTACCAAATAGCCCATTATATCAAATTCCTGGATATCATATACCTAAGAGTAGGTATATTAAGGGAAGAGTAGATGTGTTTGTAGAAGATAGTCCACACCAATGGAAATTTTTAAATCAAGCAGGAATTCCATGTTTACTTATAGATAGTCCTAATAATAAGGAATTTGGTCCTATACTAAAGATTTATACTCTTGATTATGACGAAATTGAAGAAGTATATAATTTAGCTAAAGAGATGAATATTTTTAGAGATTTTAATAAATATTTCATATGATGACAGTTAGTGGATTTTGGGGATTTGCTACAATTACTATAATTGCAGCAGCCTTTGTATATTATACTTATATGAAGTATAAAAAGTAATGGAAATTGATAAAGAATTAATTAAACAAATTAAAATAACTCCAATATTGGATTCTTTAAAACTAGAGGATATTGATGATGATATATATTTTTCAGAGAAATTTAAAAACTACATAAGTAATTCACGTTTAGGAATACTTAAAAAAGATGGTGTTAAAGTTTTCTTTGAAGGAATACCTCAAGTATATAATCCAAGTTTTGAAACAGGTAGTCTTATTCATCAACAAGTATTACAACCAGAAGCATTTGAAGTAATTAATACTGTATTTAAACCAACAGCTAAAGCTGGATTAATGGCTGATGCTTTATATAAATCTGATGGAACTGTTCCTACTGATGATGAAATTAAAAGTATGTCTTATGTAATTGGTTATTACAAAGATAAACTTACTGTTAATAGACTTAGTGAATTTAGACAAAAAGCAGAACCATATTGGAGAGATAGATTTCTATATGAGACAAATAATCCTTTTAAGGAGGGTGATAAGAAACGTATATATACTGATGAGAGGAATTTTGAATTATTAACAAATTGTCTTAAAACATTAAATGAAGATAAAAATATTCAAAATTTACTTCATCCAAGTGGTATTATAGATATTCCAATTATAGGAAATGAAAAAACTATTTTGTTAGATATTCAGATGGAAGTTCCTGGATATGAACCAAGAACATATAAATTAAAGGCTAAATTAGATAATTTTAGTATTGATACAGAAGAAAATACTATAACTGTAAATGATTTAAAAACTACTAGTAGACCTGCTGTTCAGTTTGATCCAGAATATTTTAGTTATCAAAGAGAAATTGCTTTTTATAGTTATTTACTTAAGAATGTTGCTAGTAAGTATTATAATATAGAAAAACCTGTAGTTAAAGGTAATTTCTTAGTAGTATCTACAATTCCAGATTATAATACTTTAGTATATCCTATGACTCCAAAATTATTTAAGAGTGGAATGCAAGAAGTAAGTTATTTACTTAAATGTGTTGCATATTTTAATCAAGTTAAAGGATATGAATTTTAAGGAGCTTAGAAGTTTTTATTCTGAACATTTTAGTTTAGGATATTTAAATCTTCCAGACAAAGATGGACATTCTTCATTCGAAAGAAAACTAATTCTTATTTCTCTAATATGTTATGTTGTAGAGAAAAATAAAGCAAAAAATCCAGATTTAACTCATTATGCTTTATTATATAGGATAAATTCAAATTTAAATTTACCTGATGATTTCATAAAAGGATTAGCAATAGTTTGTGAAGATTTTTCATATCAATGTCACAACTTTCCTACATTTGGTCTGGAAGGCAAAAAAATTTTAGAAGAGATAGTTTCAATTCTAAAAACTTATATTCCGTTTTGATAAAAATTTTCAAATGTTAAAAATATGTTAAAATCATATTTTTTATTTTGAGAATTAATAATAAATAATAAATTTAATATGTTCTTCGATGAGGAGAAAGATAATTCCATAATAGTAGATAGTTGATGTCAGCTTAGGCTGAATGAAAATGTATAAATTATGATTTTTATTATGGAGAATAATGTATTCTTTACGAAATTTGAGACTATTGGTTTAACCAAAGATGAAGCTAAGAAGAACTCTGAACTTAACCTTCGTGTTGATGCTACACAGGCATATAAGAAATGGGCTAAGGAAAATACAACTAATGAAGATAATGTAAGAGAATGGATGGTTGACTATCTTAATAAGAAAAAGTTTAATATGCCTAATGATGGTGCATATATCGTTCTTCAGTCACCTGTTCTCGATTCAAGAGAGCGTCCTTATAAGGTAGAAAAGATTAAGTATGAAACTCGTACACATACTCCTATAAGAGTTTATGTTGGACGTGCTCAAGATACCGGTGAGGAAATCTTCACTGAGAAGAATGCAAAGGCTGCTGAACAAGCTGCTAAGGAGTGGTTGATTGATAACCATGTAGGTGTAGATATTGCTATTGAAACTCGTATGAAAGAGAAGAATTCTCTTTATGCAAAGGTTAATTATGTTCCTTCAAAGGGTACACAACCTTGTAAGTTACTTGTATTTGGTTATAAGGTTATGCAATAATCTCAGATTTTGTAAACTCTCATATAAAGCTGACTAAGATTCTTTTCTTAGTCAGCTTTTTTGTTATCACCTTTGTAAAACATTGAAAAATGAATAAAATAAGTGAGAAAAAAGTAAAAGAATTAATTGAAGAATTAACAAAACTATCTTCTTTAAAAGATAGTAAAAGAAAAATAAGCTATTGGTATTCTCAAAAACAAAATGTTGTAAATTCTGAAAATTTATCTACAGATCTAATTAAAGAATTTCTAGATTTATACAATAGTTTAAAGAAGAAATCTGGAAGAGTAGAAAGTGTAGAAACTGATGATAGAGCTATCACAAATGTAGAAAGAGATGAAGATGGATTAATTCAATATTATACATTTGAAATATATAGAAAAGATTCTCCTACTTTAATTGGAAAACTTGATAGAAAAGAAATGGAAACTATATATAGGTTATATACTATATATGGAGCTAATCTTACACAAAAAATTGTATCTAGAGAATTTCCGGAATATACATTTGTAGAATTTAAAAGAATTTTAAGAGCATTTAATATTTATAAAGCCAATTCTGAATTTGCTCCTCATATTATAGAAGAAAGATCAGAAGAAGAACTTATTAATCTTCATAATCAAAATAAAGAAAATAATGTTCTTAGAAGAATTGAGAAAGATCAATTAGTTGAAGCTAATAAACTTATTAATAAATTAGCTAAAGAAAATCTTGAATTAAAGAAAAACACAGGAGATTTTCATTTTATTGAAGATGTAGAAATCAAGCCTTTTAAAATTAAAGAAAAATATGATACACATAAAGATTTAATATTACATTTATCTGATATTCATGTTGGAGCAAAATGTAATAGTGGAAGTCTTTATGAAAATAATTGGAATGAAGAAGAGCTTGAAAGAAGGCTTAGTAGAATCGTTGATTTAATTGAAGATTCATTTGGTATTCTTGATACAATAGTTATAAATATGTTAGGAGATTATCTTGATGGAATGGATAATCAAACCGCAAGACGTGATCATTTTATGCCTCAAAACATGGATAATAGAGAACAATTTAATGTTTTTATTAGACAAATGTTAATGTTTGTTGGCAAATTAAGTAACTATTGTAGTAGAATTATCATATATGCTGTTCCAGAAGGAAATCATGGAGGAACTGCTGATTATATGGCTATTAAAGCATTAGAATATATTACAACAAAGAAGTTTCCTGATATTAAATTTAACGTATTTGAAAAGTATTATGGATATTACAAATTTAATAATGAATCGTATGTCTTACATCATGGTAAGGACGGACAATTTATGAAGAAACCTATGCCATTAAATCTTAATGATTCGGCTAGTGTTATGATTAGAGATTGGCTTGATACAGAAGGAATTTATGAAAGTAATGTTCATATTATAAAAGGTGATTTACATTCTAATAATCTTAATTCTTGTAGAAAATTTGATTATAGAAATGTATTAAGTCTTTTTGGTAATTCAGATTATAGTATGATGAATTATCCAACTAATTCATATGGTATCTCATATGATTTCTTTATTAATGGATTTAGAACTATAGGAACATTCGAAAATTTTTAGAATGGAAATGATAACAAGAGATGAAGTATTATCCCAAGCAGTTAATCAATGTATAAAAGAATTATATTCTTTAGTACAACCACATGTAGAATGGGATGAATTTGTAATACAAAATAAATTGTATTCAAACCAGTATAAAATATGGGAGGAATCAAGAGATACTGATCCTAATTATATAGGAAAATCTATAGTAGAATGCATAGGTCCTCGTCCTTATGAATTTTATTATCTTCCTAAAGAAGTAATGAAGAGAGTATGTGATTCTTATGTATATGCTTATAGAATTGATACTAGACAAGAATTTTTAGATAGTATAGAAGTTCTCAAAAATTATTGTAAAGAACCTATTGTTGATAAATGGATTGAAGGAGAAGATGAAAATGATCCTGGACATAGAGGATATGAGCATCCCGATAGTCTACATAAAGAATTAGCAACAATACTAAAGATATATTGCGACGATTCCGAAGCTGATTTTGGATATGTAGCACAAGAAATACAAAACAAGTTCTTTGAATTCTTAGATATGGCTGGTAACTTCTATAATTGGAATAGAGATTTAAATACTTTTAGTGTCTCTGTATATTTAGGTCCTAGTCCTAATTCTAATAAAGAAGCAGTTATAGAAAATTGGAAAAAATATAGAGATAAAGACATAAAAATTGATGAAAAACAATATGAAGACGAGGATATTGATGATGAACAAATAGAAGAAGAATTTTATGGAGAAGAATTGGATTGAAAAAATTGAAGGCTTTATTATTAAAGCTATGAATAAGGGACTTTTTGTTATAGGTTATAAGTATAAGTCGTCTTTTGATGACGAAGAGCTTACCTATGATTTTACTATTGATAATAATATAAATATTACTATTTGTATTAATGGAAATTTTATATTATCAACTCCTACAGGAAGATTTAAAGGAACGTTAGATTTAAATAGGAGAAATATTCTTACATTAGACACATTAATTGCAACTATTGAAGAATATAGAGAGGATATGGCAATATCTGAATTTGATAATTTCTTCAATAAAGATGATGAAAGTGAAAAGAAGATTAGTATTGATGATCTTGATAGTGAGGATGATTAACTATGGCAGAACTTACTCTTAATGAATTATTAGCAGGACGTGCTACTAGAATTAAAGGAAGAGAATATTTTCAAACTGCTGCTTATGTTGAACCGTTTTTAGAAAGAGTTCAGAGATTAACTACTGAATTTAGAGTACAAGTTCAACTTCCAACTCAAATTACCTATACAGCAAATGGAGATATTAATACTGAAGATATAACTTATAATAGAGTTCTTATCGAAGGTATTCTTCCAGATGAATATAAATTTTCAGATGATCCGCATAGATCAGTAGTAGGAATGGTATATGGTATTGATGTTCGCAAACCAGTTGTTAAGTTCTTTAAAGGATGGGAAAGAATGTCATGTACTAATATGTGTGTATTTTCTCCACAATTATTGACTTGTCAAGATTTAGAGTCTGAAAGAGCTATTGATTATTCACCATTAGAAAATATTATTAGACAAACTGATGATACTGCTACTTGGCTAAAGAAATTGGTAGAATCAGAGTTTAGTACTAGAATTCAAAATGTAAATGAATCTCTTGGAAAATGGGTTAGAAACTGTATTAATTATAGTTTTAATAACCATTATCAACCAGTAAAGATTGCTTGTTCTACTCCAATCGATGCATATAAATCATTATTTGAAAAAGAGGATAGTGAATATTATGCTGGGTTAGATTCTGGAAATATAAGTATGTATCAAGTATATAATGCTTTTACTCAGGAACTTACTGATGGAATGAAGAAAGATCCGTTTAACATATTTGAAAAGACTTTATTACTTAAAGATATTCTTGATATATGAATACAAAAGAAATAATAGACTTTATTAATAAATGTATTGAAAAGAATCACAAAGTATTTCTAAATGGATACGGAGGAGTAACTATTGAAGATTTAAATATTGAAATTTATAGAACAAATTTTAGAATAGATGGGGAAATTACAGTAAAAAGAGTGTTTCCTTATTATAGTAAATCTTATTGTGAATTTCATATTAGAAATATTAGTGATGAAGATTGGGATAATTTTTCTGTTTGTATAATTAATGCAAAAAGAAGGTCCATAGAAAAATTTAAACAAGATATTCTTGATATATGAAATTGATAAGAATAATTGACGATGCTAATAATTATATTAATGCTGATTTCTTAGTAAGAGTTTGGAGAGAAGATAATAAACAATATTGTCAATTAGTAACCGGAACTACTTATCAGATAAGCAAGAATGCTCTTATAAAAATCTTAGAATATGACAAGGAAACAAGCAAATAGGACTATATTATTAGAACTCTATAATTTAATTGAAAAATATCCAAGTTTAAGATTTGGACAAATTCTTGTTGATTGTGATATAATTCAAGAAGAAGAAGTCTTATTGGAAGGAGAAAGACAAACTGTACTAATTGGAATTGATCCGTTTTATGAAGAATCTGAAGATACTTTAAATAGAATGATGAATAGTAAAATTATCAGTAAAGAGTACAATTAGAGTCTTAAATACTATTTTGATTAAAGGGTTAATAAGAATATATTTATAATTCTAATAACCCTTTAATTTTTATTATATGAATAAAGAAACAATGTTTATTGTAAAAAGGTCAGGAAAAAAAGAAATTTTTAATCCTGATAAAATTAAAAATGCTGTAAGAGCAGCCTTTAATTCAGTAGGCTATTCTATAGATGAAGATGTATATGATGAAATAGTTAATTCTGTAAAAGTTTGGAATGAAATGACTATTGAGGATATTCAAGATCAAGTAATTGAAACACTTAGAAATCTTGATTATGATGAAATAGCAGACTGTTATCAAGCTTACAGATTAGAACACAAACAAGCAAGATTTATCCGAGAAAGAATTGATTATATGGATAAATACGCTAACTCTGGAGATAATGCATCTACAGCATCTGAAACTGACGCAAACGCAAATGTTACTATGAAAAATGTAGCTAATCTTGAAGGTGAAGTTTATAAGGTAACAAATAGACGTATCCAGAGACAAAGAATGAAAGATAAACTCAATGAATTATATCCTGAAGATAATGATTTGGGTAAACAATATATAAAAGATTTAGAAAATTGGATTATTTACACACATGATGAAGCCTCATCTCCAGTATTAAAACCTTATTGTATGGCAGCAACTCTTTATCCATTAATGGCTGAAGGTGTTGGTGTAATAGATGGAGTAACTCCTACTCCTCCAAATGATATACAATCATTTAGTGGACAGGTAACTAATTTAGTATTTTTATTATCAGCATCTGCAAAAGGCGCAATAGCATTAGGTGATTATTTTATAGCACTTAACTATTATGTAATAGCAGAATATGGTCCAAAATGGTATGATAAACTTGATGTTAATACAACTACAGATCACTGTTTAAAACCAATGACTATTCGAAGAGCTATTAGAAAAGGAATGAAACAATTTATCTATGGTGTTAATCAACCAGCAGGTAACAGAAGTTATAATTCTCCTTTCTCTAATTGTTCTTATTATGATAAAACATACTTTAATAGTATATTTGAGGATTTCTACTATCCTGATGGAACTCAACCCGAATGGAAAGCTATAGATACTCTTCAAAGAATATTTATGGAACTTCACAGAGAACTTAGACTTATTAAACCATTAACATTCCCTGTTACTACATTTGCTATGGTACATGATGGTACTGATGTAATTGATAAAGAATATAAACAATTATGTGCAGATGAATGGGCTAAAGGTGGAAGTTTCTTCTGTTATCTTTCTAATAATCCATCGGCATTAGCTAGTTGTTGTAGAGTACTTAATGAAATGTCTGAAAATACATTTAGTAGTACTACTGGAATGACTGGAATCATGACTGGTTCTTGTAACGTAATTACTCTTAATATTAATAGAATTGTTCAAGATTGTGCTAGAAAACATCACGCTTGTATGTTTAGAGAAGATCAACAACAATCTATATCTATGCATGGAAGGTTTCCAGATTATTTAAAAGAATATCTTATTTCTATATTAGAGAGAGTTTATAAATATCATATTGCTTATAAAACAATGCTTTATGATTTAGAAGAGAAAGGAATGTTTTCTCCTTCTAATGGAGGATATATTTATATGAAGAAACTCTATTCTACTATCGGACTTATAGGTTATACTGAAGCAGCTCAATTCTTAGGGATGAAAGTTTCTAATAATCAAGAATATATTGATTTCTTAAAATTAATATTTGGTACAGTAAAGGAACAGAATAAGTTAAATTCTATTAGAAATAAGAAGAGACCTATTTTATTTAACAGTGAAGCTATACCAGGTGAAGGATTAGGTGTAAAATTATATGAACATGATAAAAAAGATGGATATTGGGTACCTGAAGATCAAAATCTATACAATTGTTACTTCTATAATCCTTGGGATAATACTTCTATTCTTGATAAGTTTATTCTCCATGGTAAGCAAGTTGCTTCGTTCTGTGACGGAGGTCAAGCACTTCACGCAAATCTTGACGAACATCTTTCAAAGGAACAATATCTTAAATTAATAAATTTTGCTATACAAGAAGGAACTAATTATTTTACATTTAATATCCCAATTAGTGAATGTAAATCTTGTGGTCATGTTGTAAATGCTCCAATTCAAGAATGTCCTAAATGTGGTAGTAATAATATTGATTATTGGACTAGAATTATTGGGTATCTAAGACCTGTAAGTGCATTTAGTAATCCTAGAAAGATTGAACAAAAGAAACGAGTTTATAGTACTAACTTAAATGAAATACCTTAATACAATGGTTACATTTAGTGAATTTCCAGATGAAATTGCTTTATGTATAAATATAACTAATTGTCCTTTCCATTGTCCTGGATGCCATAGTCCAGAACTTTGGGAAGATATTGGAATAGAATTAACATTTGATGAACTTAATAAACTTATAAAATCTAATAAAGGAATTACTTGTGTTGGATTTATGGGAGGTTTTCCTTTAAGTGTATATGATGCAGCCTGTTTTATTAAAGCTAATTATAATTTAAAAGTAGGTTGGTATTGGGGAGGTGAAAAGAATAATTATCCTTTGTATATTTATAATATATTAGATTATATTAAACTTGGACCTTATGATAAAGAATTAGGAGGATTAGGTAGTCCTAATACTAATCAAAAATTCTATAAAATAGAAAATGGACAATTAATAGATTGGACTTATAAATTTTGGAAACATGGAAAATAATAATAAAGTAACGATAGGATGTGCTACTCCAGCAGTAGTTATTGTATTTCTGGCATTCTTTTTTGCTAAAATATTTGATAAAATAGATTGGAGTTGGTGGTGGGTATTCAGTCCATTATGGATTCCTGCTCTATTATGTATAACATTTTTAATAATTATATTTATACTTAAAATATGGCTAGAATGGTAGAAATCATAACTGATGGATATCCAAAAGAAGATCAGGTTCTTCTTGATGAAATAACTTGTAAATATGTTCAAGAACCTGATTGTACTGAAAGTAGAGATGATGATTGGCAGGAAATAATATTATCATCAAGAGATGGAGGAGGTGGTAAATTTATCCATATTAAAACTACAGGTTGGAGCATTAATGGAGATAAATTAGAAGATGATTTAATTCCTCTAATTAATGATTTTAAGAAAAGAATGAATGAAACTTTTAATAATACCTGATGTTCATGGTCGTGATTTCTGGATAGAGCCTTGTTCTCACATAGATGAATTTGATAAAGTAATTTTTTTAGGAGATTATCATGATCCATATTCTTATGAAGTAAGTCAAGATACTTCTAGACATAGATTACGTGATGAATTATTACCATTTGTTCAAGAACATCAAGATAAAGTTATATGTTTATTTGGAAATCATGATGGTAATTATTTAGTTGGAGATATGGCTGATAGAGTTGATTATTGGAATAAAGCTAAAATAAAAGAATATTTACAGAAAATGAATCTTAAACTAATTCATAGAGAAGGTAAATATTTATTTTCACATTCTGGAGTACTTCCTAAATGGTTAGATTCAAATAATTTAACTTTAGAAGATTTAGAAATTTTATCATTTGATCATCAAGCTTTAATGCAAGTATCTCCTTATAGAGGCGGATGGTTCTCTGAAGCTGGTAGTTGTATATGGGGTGATGTTAGAGAATATGCTACAAAAGAACATATTCCAGATATTTATCAAATATTTGGACATACTCAACTACAAAAAGATGCTATAATAGAGAAAGATTGGGCTTGTTTAGATTGTAGAAAAGCTTTTGTCTTAGAAAACGATACTATCAAAGAATGGAGGCAATAATAGTTTATGATGATAAGAAAGATAGGGAACTTTTGAATTTAGTAGATTCTAAGTTTCCTATTTTTATTGAATATATAGATTTTAATACAGTAGAAGGTAGAAAAGAAGCATATAGAGTAAAATCATATTGGGGTGCTAGAAAAAATCCTTTTGTTGTAGTACAAGAAGAAGAGAAGATAATTAAAGTATTCTATACAGAAAATGGTAAGAATGCTATTCAACAATTAATTAATTATCTAAATGAAAGTAAAAATTAAATTATTAGACGAAAAGGCAAAGGTTCCTTTTAAAAAACATATAGATGGAGATGCTTGTTATGATTTAGTTCCAGTAAGTTATAAGTATAATCCTAAATATGATAGATTTGAATATGCTTTAGGATTTGCTACTGAATTTAGTTCAGATTGGGAAGCTGAAATTAGACCAAGAAGTACTAATACCAAGACAGATGCATATATCCCAAATACTCCACCCACTATTGACTCTAATTATCGTGGAGAATGGCTAATAATGTACAAACTTCGTACTCCATTTGAACAATTATTTCCAGAAGGAGATAGAGAATTAAATATTCTTGAAATGGAAAACGAACTTGCTCCTTATAAAATTGACGGAACACCTATTGCTCAAGTTAAATTTAATAGAGTTGAACATACTGATTGGATCGAAGTAGATGAATTATCTGATACTAGTAGAGGTGCAGACGGAGGACTTAAAAGAGTATGATTACTAAAGAACATTTCATTGACTTTATAACTGAATATCAGAATTTTGACAAAGCTATAGAGAGATTGGAGATAGCTATATCTGGAAAGAAATACGGATGTAATTTATTTGAAAGTGATTGGTATGAATCTGTAGCTAGAATGTTTGATGTATTTCTAGAATCTTTCTTTACAGATGATGGACAGGATGTTATAACTTGGTGGTTATTTGAAGATGTTGATCATATTATATGGCAAAAAACTGATCCAGACTTATTTAATGGAAAATCTGAAATAGAATATAATGTCAATGATATAGAAGATTTGTGGAATTATCTGTTTAAATACAAAGAGGATTACTTAAATGACTGATGATTTATTTAAACCACAAGAAGTAATTCCTAACAGTAAAACTTGGAATTTAATTACTAAGGATGCTAAAGGAAAGATTAGGTTTGCAATTATTAGTTATGAATTAATAAATCCAAAAGATAAACAAACAAGACATTTTCTAATTCATCGTATAACTGGACAATACGGTGGTAAAAGAACTAGTCAACCTGATAAAACTGTTGATAGAGGTAAGGCTACAAGAAATATGTGGGATCAAGTAATGCTTGAAGCTAAACACTTGGTAAAAGAAAAACTTGATAGTGGTTATAAGGAAATTGAAAAAGATCCAGATGAGTATTCTGAATCCGAATTAATATCTATTCTTGGTGAAGTAATTACTAGTCAAGATGGAGTTCCTAAGCCAATGCTTGCTAAACAGGTTGATAAAGTAACTAGTACTAAAATATTTGATAAAGTTTGGTTAGGCTCTCGTAAAATTGACGGATTAAGAGCGTTGATTTATATGGGAACTGATGGTAAACTTCATACTTCTTCAAGAGGAGCTATGAATTATGATGCTGCAATGTATCAAATAATTACTAATCCTACTTTAATTAAATTATTTAAAGAAAATCCAGGACTTATAATGGATGGAGAATGTTATCATCATGGATATACACTTCAACAACTTAATTCTATAGCTAGAACTCAAAAAACTGCTGTTGACTATGATATATTACAATTTTATTGGTATGATATAGTTGATACTAATTCTACTTTTGATGAACGTTGGGCTTATATGCAGGATTTAAAAGATGAATATAATTTTGGATTTGATCCTGAAAAAGAGTTTGATAGAGAAGAACTTAGAATTCAATTTGTTCCTCAAGTAGAAGTTTCTGGATATAATAATATGATCAAACTTCATAATGATTATGTAGAAGAAGGTTGGGAAGGATTAGTTATAAGAGATCCAGATAAGGTTTATAAACCTAATGGACGTACTAATGATATGATTAAAATTAAGGTTTATAAGGATGATTGCTTTAAAGTTGTAGGTAAAGAAGCAGGTCTTCGTGGAAGTGAAGATATGGTCTTTATTATGCAAATGCCTGATGGTAGAATATTTAAAGCAAAACCATTTGGTGACAGGGAACAGAAGGAAGAGTATTGGAATAATTTTGAAGATAAATATAATGGTCATATAGGAGAATGTAAGTTCTTCTATTATAGTGATGATGGTATTCCTCTTCAACCAGCATTTAAGGCATTTAGAGACGATATAGAATGATTACATACAATTTTGTTATATTAGATGTTAATAAAACTATTAGTCCTTTCCTTAATCTTTTAGATGAAAATAAATTTTTAGAAAAATTATGGGAATGGTGTTATGAAGATGACTTATGGGATTTTATTGATGAAAATCCAGAAGTATTGACTAATTCTGAAGATTTAGAAAATTATATACTTGATACTTTTATTCCAGAAGATTTATTTCATCGTTATGAAGATGATGATTTAAATTGTTTTGCATTTGCTGTATCTGACGAAAAATTAAATACAAGAGAGTATGATGAAGATAGAGCTCTTGGATTTGTATTAAATAAAATAGAAGAACATTATGGAAAAAGTTTATGAAGTAACTCTTCATAGAGTTGTAGAACATGAAACAGTATATAGAGTTCATGCTGAATCTGAAGAAGAAGCTGAAGAATTAGTATTGTGTTCTGATTATGATGAAATAGTTGAAGATTCAGAACAAGGAGATATGGAAGATCCAGAAGTAGTTGATATTACTAGAGTATAATGGTTCAAATAGTTAAACAAACTCATGAAGAAAAAGTAGCAATGTATATGAAATGTAAGAAAAAACAACTTGCTGAAATGCTTGCTACTAGGGATGATTATGATGAAATAAATAGTAATACAGAAAATTATTATTATTATGATTCAACTAGTAGTTAATGTCAATTTACTAAGAGAAATAGAAGAATCTAAATTAATAGGAGCTTATGCACGTTTAGTATATAATGATGAACTTGATTTAACTGACGATACAAGAATAAAAAATAATCTTATTCAACTTCTTGACTGGGATAAAAACGGAGAAAATGGATTAGGATTTTACTGTGGAAAATTTGAATCTATTAAGAGAAAAGATTGGGATTTTCTTATAAACTTTATAAAAGAAAATGAACATACTATAAAACAATATGGTTATTATCCATCAAAGGAAAGGAAATTAGAATCTATAAAAATTATACACGATGCTCTACAAGCAAAGGAGCAACATAATATAGAAAGATTTTCTGATGAAAATTATGAGGTTAGCGGAAGAGGTAAAAAAGCTAAACCTTGTATATATAAAGGAAGAAAATATAAATCCAGACAAGAATGTATCTATAAAGAAAAAATCACTAAATATGAATTATATAGTTATTTAAAAGAAACTAAACAATTATGATACAAATTGGAAGTACAAATATATATTTAAATAATAGAGATGGAGCCAAATTGTGGTTAGAAAGAACAGAAGAAGTAGAACCTAATATATTTAAATATGAGATGCGTGTAGATTATAACCATCAATATTGTTTAAAATATATTAGAGTTATTAGAGATTCTAATAATATTGAAGCTATTGATCCATCTGGTGGTCCTTTTATTTCTTTAGCAGATGAATTTGAAAATGGAAAATATAAGATAATTAAAATAATTAATCCTATTACATTTTTAATAAGTGAAAGAAATAACGACAGAGAAAACAATACTAACAGAAAATAATGAAATTCTAAAACATTATTTTGAAAGTATTAGTAAATATCCTATATATAGTCCTGAAGAACAAATAGAATTAGCTAGAAAAATGAAAAACGGAGATGAAAGAGCGAGAGAGAAATTGATTACTTCTAATCTCCGTTTTGTTGTTACTTGTGCGAAGAAATATACCAAACAAGGAGTTCCATTAATAGATTTAATTCAAAGTGGAAATGTAGGATTAACATTAGCACTTAATAATTATGATCCAGATAGAGGTTATCATTTTATAAGTTTTGCAGTGTGGTATATTAGAAGAGAAATTCTTAGAGCAATCTATAATACTGGAAGAACTATTAGGTATCCAATTACCTATATAAGTAAAATAACTAAAGTAAAGAAAGCTTATGATGATTTCTTAACTAAATATCAAAGAAATCCAACAGATGAAGAACTTATAGAATTAACTAATTTAACACAAAAACAATATAATTCTGTAATAATGGATAAATCATATTGTCAATCAATAGATTCTCCAGTTACAGAAGATGAAAAGACAACTATAGAAGATACTCTTAGTGAAGAAATAATTCCTTTTACTGATGTGTTTACTAAAGAAGCTATTAAAAATGCTTTAAATGTTCTTAATCCTAGAGAATATAAAGTAATTAGTGAATTTTATGGATTAGACGGAAAACTAGAGAGAAGCATTAAAGATATAGCTAAAGAAATGAATCTTGGTGATGAAAGAATAAGACAAATAAGAAAAGGAGCTATTAAAAAGTTAGAAAAACGTTGTGGAAAAACATTAAAGACTTTATTATGATATATTTTACTATTGCTAAAAATGACTGTGGATATTTAATTGATAGTATTTCAGATTGTTATGAAGTACTTAAAGCTAAATTTCCAGATGAAAAAATATATAAATCAGATAAAGCTATAGTTAGTATTTATGTAATTAAAGATCAATTAGAAGAAATAAATGGCTAAAAAATCCACAATTACAAAAGCTACAATTAAAGGTCCAACTAAGGTACAACCTATTTGGCAAATAGGAATTCTTTTTCCAGATGGAAAAAAGATTTCTAAACCAAAATGTACTTTAAATGATATATTTGATACATATTTTATAGGACTAGATAAATATTTATCTAATAGTTTAACTGCTGAAGAATTATTAGATAAATATAAAACCACATTCTCTAGTAAAGGAATTAAAGTACAAATAAATTATATAGATAGTTGGTCACATAAATGGACTGGAAAAATTGCTTGGCCTAGAGAATCTAAATTTATTGAATATTTAAATAAAAGATTAAATGCGATTTAACGAAATTATTGAAAATCAGTTAGAAGTGGACGATGAAGTCATCGAAGATTATATAAGAACTCGTGATAAAGAAAATATTATTGAATATACAGTAGAAGATTTTATTCGATTCTTTACTACAGAATATTATGTTGAGGATTTTATAGAAATAAATGATACTACATATACTTTAAAACAAAAAGATCTTTTAGAAGAAATAAATCGTGTAAAAGAACAAATTGGTATTAAAGATAATGACTGAACAAGAATTTTTAGAAAAAAGAACACCTATCTGGTTAGAAGGAGAAGACTTACATATAAGTACTCCTAGTAATATGGATAAGAATGATATGCATGTATTTTTGTCCAAGAAATATGGATATAATTGGATGTTTGCAATTCGTGGATATTACTGGCCAGGCAGTCATGTAATGCTTTATATAGGAGATTATGAATGTCCTAATTGTACTACACTAGTGGCTCCTTATATATTTAATTATTTTGATGATATTAAATATGTTGGATTTGGATGTAATAAAGGTAAACCAGGAGAAGTATGGGAACCTAAGATTATAATAGTTCGTGATATGAATTGTTTGAAAGATGATATTAGAAGTATATGATTTAGAGTCGTTATCTAACTTATTTACTTATACTGGCTATCGTTCTAAAACTGATACTTGGTATCAATATGTAATTTGCAAATGGCGTAATGATGCTAAAGAACTTTATGAACATCTAAAAGAAGAGAAATTTGCACTTTGTGGATTTAATAATCTGGCTTACGATTATCCGTTATTACATCATTTTCTTAGACATTGGAAAGAAGAATATGAATATTATCACGGACAAGAATTAGCTCAAGCTTTGTATGCTAAATCACAATATCTTATAGAAGAATTATTCACAGAGATTAAGAAACCACTAATTCCTCAAATAGATTTGTATAAAATTTGGCATTATAACAATAAGGCTAGAATACAATCACTCAAAGGATTAGAAATACAAATGAGAATGGAGAATGTGGAAGAAATGCCTATTCATCATGCTCATTGGTGTCAAGAAGGAGACGAAGAACAAATACTTGAGTATAATAAGAACGATGTACTTGCTACTTATAAATTTCTTTTAGTAACTTTAGGACAAACTGATTATCCTCTTTATAAAGGAAAGAACAAACTCCAATTAAGAAGTGATTTAAATAAAAAATTTCATGTAAATGTAACTAATATGGGTGATGTTCCAATGGGCGAAGAATTATTATTACAATTATATTCTAGAGCTACAGGACAAAATCCATATTATTTAAAGAAATCTGGAGGAACACCTAGAAATCTTATTTGTTTAAAAGATTGTATTCCATTTTGGTGTAATCTTAAAACTAAAGAGTTTAGTAAATTTTTAAATGAACTACAGAATACTTGTGTTACTGGAGAAAAAGGAGAATTTCAATTTAGTGTAGTATTCCATGAATTTAAGTTTGATTTTGGATTAGGTGGTAGTCATGGATCTATAAAACCAGGTGTATATGAAGAAAATGAAGATTGGATAATAGTAGATTATGATGTTTCATCACTATATCCATCTGTAGCTAAATCTCTTCAACTTTATCCAGAACATTTAGGAATACAATTTATGAATCAATATGTAGGATTTATAGATACACGTATTGCTGAAAAACATAAACCTAAAGATACTCGTGATAATGTTTTAATTGAAGGATTTAAACTTATTGTAAATGGAGCTTATGGTAAATCTAATGAAGAAAAATCCTTTTTATATGATCCCTTATATACATTTAAAACTACTATTGCCGGACAGATATTTATTTGTATGTGGGCTGAACGATTAGTAGAAGCATCTCCAGAATTAACATTCTTACAAGCAAATACAGATGGAATTACTATTAGAATTCCTAAACATCGATTAGAAGCTATAAGAAAGGCTAATGAACAACTTACTAAAGAAACTACTCTTATTATTGAAGAAGCCTTTTATAGTAAGATGTTCATCAGGGATGTCAATAATTATGGAGCTGTATATAAGGATTCTACTCCAGAACATGAACACATTAAATTAAAAGGTGATTTTGAAGTAGATAAGGAGTTTCATAAAGATCCTTCTATGAGAATTGTTCCGTTAGCAGTTAAAAATTATTTTGTATATGGAATACCTGTTGAAGAAACTATTAAAAAAGATAGGGATATATTTAACTTCTGTATGCAATTAAAAACTAATTCATCAAGTAATGCTTTCTTTAGACATTTAATAGATGAAAATCTTGTTGATGAACAGTTACACAGAATGACTAGGTATTTAGTAACTAAAGGAAAAGATTCTGGAATTCTTTTAAAGAAATTTCAAGATGGTCGAATAACTGGAGTAAATGTAGGATATTCAGTAACTTTATTTAATAAAGCTTATCATTTAGATAATTGGGATGATTATAAATTAGATTATCAGTTCTATATAACTGAAGCTAATAAATTAAAAAATCCATTAATTATGAAAGAATTAGATTTGTTTGGATAAATATGAAAATTAAAGATTTAATTGCTAAAACTCCTGAAGTATCGGAGGAAAAATTATTAGAATTTATTAATTCTAATAAACACTATTTAAGAAGTACTACATCTAGATCAGTATATTCTCGTAATAAAGAAGAAGATGATACACATGCCATACTAAAAGAGTATGATAAGATACAAGAAAAAACATCTTATCTTTCAAAATCTCAAAGAGAAGAAATCTCAGGTTTTGTAGGATGGTGTATGATTCAAATGGTTAAAGCTGATGGAGAAAGCAGAAGTAACGATACCCTGGGAACTATACCAGAAATTGAAGAAATTAGGGATAATCCAGAATCCGAATGATGATACTAGAAGCTTCAATGTTGGAGCTTCTGATTATTCTAAACATACAATTCAACCATGGAGTATATGGATTGATTACAATTTAAATGGGTTTGATGCAGATATTATAAAACGAGTTCTTAGAACAAAAGATGGAGAACCTCGTAGTAAAGATTACGAAAAGATAATTCATATCTGTAAAGAAAGACTTCGTCAATTAGAAAATGAAAATAGAAATTCAGAGAGTAACCTCTTGGACTGATGTATTAAATGCAGCAAGATTTACTCAAAGACTTCCTTTAAAAAGTGGAGAACCTTCGATAAAATGGAAGAAAAAAATTATTAAAGCAGAGCATTCTCCTTTAAGATGTTTAATGTTTAATATAGATTTTTATGACATACCCTATTATGTGTCAGTTCATCTTGTTCGTCATGTTCATGCTCAGCCTTTTGTTAGTACAAGTCGTCCTGATATTGATGGACATCAACAACCTAGAGAGGAACAGCACAAGACAGATCCAGTAAATATGAGATTATTTCTTAATGCTCAAGAAATAATTAATATTAGTAAAGTAAGACTTTGTAATAAAGCAGAAAAAGAAACACAAAAAGTTTGGGTTAGAGCTATATATGAATTATCAAAGATAGAACCTGAACTAGCATGGGCATGTCAACCTAGTTGTATATATAGAGGACATTGTCCAGAGTTTAAATCATGTGGATTTTCAGATGGAGAGTTATTCCCTTTAAAAGTAAACGATTATATTAACAATTTAAATTAAATTATTATGACTAAAGAATTTCCTTGTACTTGTAAGAGTGATTTCCAAGATGAACGCTATGGAAAAGGTATTAGACTTTTTAATGAAAGAATGGCTGGTACCAAAAATAATGGATGGCGTTGTACTGTATGTGGTAAAGAAATAAAATAATATGCATTATAGTAATTGTTATAGATGTGGATGGTTTCGTGAGATAGAAAGATCTGACGGAACCATCCGTAATTATTGTAACGATAGAGATTGTACTGTAGATCCTTATGATCCTGAATGTAATTATAATTAATTATGAAAATTAGAGTTCAAAGAAAAGTAGAGGTGTGGGTAGAGGATATTTATCATATAGATGATGAATCTCAAATAGAAGATGCCATAAATTACGATATTGATTCTGATGATTCAGATACTTTATGGGAAACTCAAATAGACTTAGGTCCTGTTAAAGTATATGATGAAGACTGGAACACTTTATATAGTAATGTAAATGAATAAATATATTAAAACAGATATTGAACAAGGAATAACATTCCTTAAAATAGCTATTAATAATGCTCTTGCTAACTTAGAGACTGGAGAAGAAAAGGAAATCAAATTTGAATATCCGATTCCGTTACAATTAATAATCAATTGTGCTAAAGAAAGAGGATGGACTGAAGATTCAAATATGAATTCTGATTGGACTAATGGTTGGCAAATAGATTATTGGTATAGTATGATTCATCCTAATAGATCAGATTATTTAAGTATTGATGGATCTTTACTAGACGGAAACACTTCTTTAAGAATAATAAATGATTATTAATGTTAATATATCCGAATGTTTAAGCTCAACAAAGAAAATTGAAGTTCCTGATGATTATGAATATGATCCAGTTACTTTAAAAAACTATGTTGAAGAACAAATTATGTTGCCTCACGATATTTTACGTGAGTATAATTATTATGGATGGTATGTTGATGATTTTTGTGTATTATGACTAAAGAAATTTGGATACAATATAAGGGAAAATACATAAAGAATCCATCTAAATGGATAATGTTTAAATGGAATCTAAGGAATTGGTTTACTAAATGGAAAATAGTTGACAAAACTTGTTATAAATTAGTTCGTATTGATGAATTAGACAGATGGTTTTCCTTATCTTCTAAAGAATATAAAGAAGCTGATCGTCTTTATAAAGAAGAACATAGAACTCTTTCATATGAATTTTATCCTTGTGCTGGAATAGGATGGGGAATAAGAGTACATGATTTGGATACTAAAGAAATTTTTGATATAACAAGTTATGATAATTGGTAGTCATAATTCATGGAGTTATTTACCTCCTAAAAAATTTTGGATGAAACTCATAAAATTTACTGCTAAATGTCAATCGTTAAACATTAAAGAACAGTATAAATTAGGAGTAAGATGTTTTGATCTAAGAGTAAGATTTAACAAGGATAAAATTGCTAAAATTTATCACGGAATAATTGAATATAATTATTCTCCTATAGAATTGTATGAAGATTTATCTTGGTTAAATAAACAATCTGATAAAGTATATATAAGAATACTACACGAAATTAGAAACAAGAAAAATTATACTATAGATTCAATAAATAGTTTTATCGATTTTATAGAATTAGTTAAATTTCGCTTTCCAAAATTAATTTTTTGGTGTGGTAGAAATCTTTATAACTGGGAGAAAGATTATGATTTTGGAGAAGATCCTACTTGTGATGAAAAATATGCAAGTGTATGTTCCCCAAAATTAATTGATGATTGGATTCCATGGTGGTTTGCTTTTAGAAATAATAAGAAAATAGTTAAAGAAGGAACTGATAAAGATATATTGTTAATAGATTTTGTAGAATATGTACATTGATGATTTAATTAAAAAAGCTACTCTTGAAAAGAATAGTGCTAAAAAAGAAGCATATCGTGCTATTAAAGCTGAACTCTTATTAAATAATTCATCTAAGAATCCCAAACCGATGGGAAAAATGATTAATGTTGGAGATAGCACTTTATGTGAATTAGAGATTTCTATTATTAAAAAACAAATTCAAATAAGAGAAGAACAAGTATCTATGTATGAAGCTAATTCTAGAAAGGATTTAGCTGATATGTATAGAGAACAAATGAAATATCTTAAGGAACTTCTTCCTCCAGAAATTTCTAAAGATAAAATTCAAGAGGCTGTTGTTACTGCCTATCCTAATGGATTTACTCAAAAAGAAATGGGTAAAGTAATTAAAGAAATTAAAGCTATTTATCCTACAGCCGATGGAAAGATTATTTCAGAAATTGTAAAAGAATATATTGTATGAATCTTGTTTATAGTTGTCTAAGTAATATTTGTGTAGCTATATTATTTGTATTAGCTACAAAAATTGGAGAACATGATATAGTTTATGGAGTTATTGCATATGTTGTAGCATTCATATGTTTAGACCTACATTCCTATATAGATAAAAAACTTAATTATCCTAATAATATATTCATTAATTCTCAAACAAAATGATTACTTTAGTTATTGTACATGCTCAAAATGACTTTATTACGGGAACTATGTGTGTTAAAAATGCAAGAAACGTAATAGAAGAAATTAAAAAATTTATTAAAAATCATCAAAAAGAAATTGACAAAATTATTTTTGTTGTAGACTGGCATCCATACAATCATTGTTCATTTAAAAAGTATGGCGGAGAATATCAATATCATTGTATTCAGTATACTCCAGGAGCATGTATTGAACCTAAACTTTTAAAGTATGTTCAGTCTCTAGAACTTGATTATGAAGTAAGTAGGATTGGGGAAATAGAGGAAGTATCCGAATTAGGTGCATTTAATGAAATTGAATTTGTACAAGATGCTCTTGGAAGCAGATATTATTTTGATAGTATTGCTACAGCTGATGCAAATACAGATTTTGTAATATGTGGAGTATCAAATTCAGTTACTTCTACTATAACTAATATGTTAAAGGAGAATTTAGTTCCAAAGGTGTTTATGCCTGGAATTATATCTAATGATGGATGTAGAATATTTAGTGAATTTGTTAAAGAAAGACAATTAGAAAAAACAACATGAACTCTAAATTGAAGAATAAATTGTCTAAAAAAAGTCGTTTAAATAAAATTAAACAGCAACTTTGTAATAGAATAAATCAATGTAAATCTTTAAAAGAACTCGAAGGATGGAAGAGAACTTTCTCTTACCATCCAGTTCTTAAAGATGATCAAGATTGGGATTATGATTTCTTTTTTGATTTAATTGAATTTAAATTAAAAAGAATGAAAGAATACTTTCATACTCATAATATTGTTGTTGATGAATATATCTATGGAGATATTTGTAATAAATTAGTAAATATTCTTAATGCAGGATATAGGACTGATATTATTTTGGATGAAGATCTGATAACTAAAGTAAATGATAGAAATAAGAACAGATTTCTTAATGAATATGAAATAAATTTCATATCTAAATGTCCTAAATATTATTATGCTACTATAAGAGAAGCTAAAGCTAAATCTTTATTTTGGAAATATTTACAACACAAGATTGAATGGTTATGGGATTAAATTTTACTATGTATGAGAACAATAACTTGTCCTAAGTGTATGAATCACTTCTCTGTGACCATTTCTGATGCAATAGATGAACACGGAGAAGTTTATATTTGTCCACATTGTGGATGGAAATTAAGATATGTCGAAGAATGAAGAACAAGAATTATTATCATTAGTAAAGGATAATAATAAAATGCTCAAAGATATTTGGATTATTTTAAATAATCCAAATAATGATATTAAAGATTTTATAATGAATGTAATTGCTAATCAATTTGGAAGATGAATCCAACAGATGAAGAAATTGAGAAAGTTTTAAAATTAGCTAAAGAATATTCTAGATTGAATGTTCCATTTCAACAAAGAGTTAATATGTTTGATTATATTAGAGAAAAGTGGAATGAATGATTTTGAAAAAAGATTATATAAACATTGGATATATACTTCTAACTTATACAATATAGTTCAAGATTTAATAAATGATTTATTTGAAAGAGGATTTAGCTGTCATTGTGATAATTATAAATCTGGACAATATATTTCTGTAATAATTAATAATTATGATGAAACATTTGAAGAAGTTCTTGAATTTCTTTTAGAAGAATATGATCCAAATTATTATGGTAGTTTAGGATATGTTATTGAAGAAGATGATAAAATAAGCTTTTATATTAAAATATGACAGGATATGAAGAATTTCAGCAAATAATGGCTGAATTAAATAGAAAGAAAAAAATTTCTGAGGGAGAATTTGGTTTGCCTTCAGGATTTGAGGAACTTTTTAATGGATTAACAAATGATTAAAGTATTAGAACACGGTATAAGAAAGATTACTTGTCCACATTGCAAAGCTAAATTACAATATGAACAAGAAGATATTCGAGAAGCAATTAAACCAGCAATACTTGGAGAAGATGAAATTTATAAATTCATAACTTGTCCAGATTGTGAAAATGAAATTATTTTAACTCCTATTAAAAAATGAGTGATTCTGATAGATTAGATATTCTTGAAAACAAAGTAAAAGAACTTGAAAAAATAGTTAAACAACTAAAAAAGCTTGTTAAAACAGATTCGTTAGGAAACATTATTAATTGATAAAATAAGGCTGTAATCACCGTAATTGGTGGTTATAGCCTTATTTTTTTTCTAAGAGCTTAAAATTTTCAGGATGAATAATTTATCATCTGAAACATAAAAATCGATTGTAGACTTTCCTACATATCTTAAAATTAAAATTTTTATATAGAAAAGGGAAGCTGAACTATAAAGTTCAACTTCCCTTATTTTTTTTGAATTTTGTTTCTGGATTATTTTTTTGATATAAAATTTTAAGTTAATTCTCTTTCTCCTATTTTTCTACCAGTTAATTCTAATTTAACACTTTCCCAAACAGGTTCAGTACTTTTTCCCATACCACTAGATTTAACCATAAAATCAAATAAATCCTATTTTCCAGTTGCTGTTCTTAATACATTATTAGATAATCTATCAGCAGATTTTATAGCAAACGGAGTCCAATCTTTACCTCTTCCAGCTATAGATTTAATAAAGTTAGCATCGTCTGTAGATATTTTTAAAGTATCACTAGTTAAAGTTAATGCATTATTTTTGATAGCATTACCAAATCCTTTATTTCCAGTTTCTTTTACATACTATTTTACTTGTTTATCTAATGAACCTAACATAAGATTTCCTATAAGTAACCATATTATTAAATCTACAAATAATTGTCTTAAATTAGCATTGTATAATCTTCTTAATTCAGGATCAACATTTTCATCATGTAATAGGTACCATGCTCCTTTTATTCCAGATTTAGTAGTTTGATCAGATTTTCCATTCATTGCTCTTGCCAATTCCCACATTGTAACAATTATTCCTTCTTGTGGACGTCTTTTCCAAGTTTGAACGGCTACTCCTGTATCATCTTCTGGTTTTTCAATTCTTTTTGGAATTAAATCTCCATCTTCATCTATAGTCCAACAATATTTAATTTTTTCTCCATTTGGTCCTTCTTCTTCGTAATCTTCAAGCTTTCCTTCTTGTGTATAAGAACGAACTTGAGCATATTGATTCTTTTTAGCTGACCAATAAGTATTCATTTGCATAAACATTGCTCCTACAGTATATGAATGTAATAAAGATTTCTTTTCATGTGCATAATATCCATAAATTCTATCAGATAAAGCTTTAGCTGATTCAGATTGTTGATTAGTGTAAGCTTTTGGAAGAGCTTTAGGATTATTTATATCAAGTGTAAATAAAGTTCCATCTGAATATTTCGCTCCTTCTAATTCAAACTATCTAGCCATAGTAATATATAATGATTTTTGTTCATTATATTTTTTTAATTCTAAAGGAGAAACAGATGAATCTTTACCTTTATATTTAGCAAATATATCGAATCTTTTATCCTTAGTCCAATCATAAACTAGTTTTCCATCAACTACTTTATAAGCTTCTAATGAACCATCTTTATGCATCTAAGCATAAAAAAGAGTCATTCTATTATAAAAATCAGGACGTGATGCAAATCTAAATCCTACTCCCCAGAAATGATAAAGTAATCCAGTATTATCTGTTTTAATTCTATCTATATAGCTATTAGCATCCATATCATTAAATCCATACTATTGATTTAATAATTCTGACATTGTAAAATCATTACCAAGATGTAATAAATCCTACATTACAATAGACCATCCTTTAAATAATCCTTCTCGTGTAAATGGATTATCATCATTATTATAATATTTTATAAATAGAGTAATGTCTTTCCATAATCCATCTATAAATTGATACCACTGTCTAGGGTTAAATGCTAAAGCTAATTTAGATGCTGTAGACATTGCTACTTTGGAAACATCAGTTACTATTTGAGATAAACTATCATCTCTATCTTCTACAGGACGATTATGAATTCTTGTTTTAATATATGTAAGAATATATTCAATATCATTCTTAAAACTTTCATTCAGTATTCCTCCTTGCATATTTAAATGAAGTGTTAATGCTCTAAGTACTGGAAATATATTATTTAATTCATCAGCCATTTTATAAGCTGAAGTATGTTTTAATAAAAGAGTTTCAAGATTATGTTCAAAATATGCTTTTCCACCTAATCTTTCATCAGAAAGGATTTGTAACCTATATTTTTCATTTTCTTCTCCTTCTCCATCTGTAGCATCAAAATTATTTATAGCTTCCCAAAATTCACCGTTCTTTAATTTTTCTTTATATTTATCATCGGTTACTAATCCAGTAGCATCAGCATCATATCTTCTTTTGAGTGTACTTAACATATTCTTAGGAGCTAACATAGCAAATCTAGATCTTATAAAATTAAGCCATCCGTGTCTTACGGCAACTTCAGAAGTTAAATCTCCTTTTGTTAACGGAACTCGTAAATATCGTTTTGGATTTTTCTTTATATCTTCTTCTATAGTATTAGGATTAAAATTTTTTATTCTATTATCATTAATTTTTAATAATGCAAACTTTAAGAAATCTCTTTCTTCATCAGTAAGTTCAACAGAATTATCCCAAGGATTTTTAAACAATAAATCTTCTCCACTTTCATCATACATATTTATATATAATGACTATACTTGATTTCCAGTTGTATATTGCTATAATTTTCCAAATCCTTTTTTCTCTTTAAGAGTTTCTACTTTTTTTCTTAATTCTTGATTAAATGCAATAACATTATCACGAACATTTTGATAAGCTTTTGTTACTTGATCTGTAAATTCATTTAATGTTTCACTCTATAATGTTCCTGGATTATCCACCATTGTTCCAGCTATTCCTCTAAAGTTACTAAAATTTCCTCCAACTAATTGAAATTTAGCATGGTCTTCTATTTGCTGGAGTAAATTTACATCAGATAACTAAGCAATTGCATAAAGAATTTGTCTATGTAAAAGATATTCAGGATTAGAGTTTTCATCAGGAATACTAGATGTTTCCTAATTTAAATTCTTATATCCATAATCAAACCCGTCATTTCCTGTAAGTTTTTTATCCAATTCTATTAATTTCTATCTTAATAAAATAGGATTTGCTCCAAAATCATCTAAATCAGAAATACATCTTTTTATGTCTTGTTTAATTCCATATGCAATTTTACCTAATCCATTTTCTTCTGGACTAGCTTCTAAACATTCTTCAAAAGCAAATCTACAAGCATCAACTCTATTTACCATTCTGATTTTTCCGTTTTTTCCGTCAAAATTAAAATTATTTTTAATATTTCCTAATGAACATAATCTTTTAAAATTATATAATAATTGTTCATTAGTTGCTGTTATACCCTTTTGTCCTCTAGGACTTATTACTTCAATGTTTCCAATACCTTTATTTTCAGTATTAAATAATCCTGGAATTTCATTTAAAAGTAACATTACTTCCTATAATTCTATATTTCCACCTACTCCAGTCATAACTTGATTATTAGAATCAGAATTAACTACATCATCAGTTAAGAAAGTTCCTAATAAAGTAGTTCTATTTTTTCCAGAAAATTTAACTTTCTATGTAGGATTAAAATAATCGGAAATTCTAATTACATCAATTAATCCAGTATATTTATTTCTAAACATCAGTACTCCTAACTAATCAAATATAGAATCATATTTATCATCACTTATTAACTTCCATTTATTAGTGTTTGTATATTTTCCTAGTTTATCTTTAATCCAAAGAGGATTATCTTGACCAAAAGATGCTTTAGATGCAAGATTTAAAAAATCTTCTTCTGTCTCAGTATTTCCTAAAGATTTAAAAGTTTTTCTAATACTCGAAGTAGTATTTGGAACATAGTATTCTTTATATTCATATTTAGCTACTATTTTATTAAATATAATAGTTTCAGCTTCTTCTTTAGATTTGTTACCACTAGCAACAAAATTATTTTTATTGTCTAATTTGAATTCCCAATTCTGAGTTATTTTATTCTTTTTAATACCTCCTGCTTCTTTTATCATCTCAGCTATATCTTCTTTTGACATATTTTTTCCATTTTTCTTTATTTTAAATAAAGTTCTTGAATTTTCAGCAACTTTTGTTAATAAATCACCTGTTATAAAAGAATCTTTTTTAAAATTTCTTGGAAACACTTGTTCAAGATTATTTTCTATAGTGTTATATAAATTTCCACCTTTAGTTGCAGATGTATTAGATAATTCTTGAATTGGTTCATCCATTATAGATATTTCTGAAAATTGTACTTTTTTAGTATTATTATCAAATCCAAAGTTTTCAAATTTTAAAGGAATTATTCCTAATCTCATTTCTTCATTAGGTTCAATTCCAATACTTTGTAATAATCTTCTATAAGCAGCCAACTAATATTTAAAGGTTAAAACTTTAGCAGGATCGTATTTATCAAGTTCTTTAGAATAATTTGATTCAGTATAATCTTTAGGAGAACATTTAAAATCAAGTATTCCTATTCTACCATCTCTTGATACTACCATTAAGTCAATTCTTCCTACTACTGGAAAAGCGTTAGTTCCATCCGATCCTTCTCCTATAACTTTCTTTTCAGAATAGATTACACAATCTTCTCCATAATCCTTTTTAATATTTTCATATATCTTAATAGCAGCTTTAATAGAAGATTTTTTTATTTCTGGAGTTATATATGGTCTAAATTTAGAATAATGAGACGTTTTTAATTTTTTTTCAAATTCTATATTTAACTAGTCTTCAGTAAGATTTTTAAATCTAATTCCTTCGTCAGTTTTAGATTTGAAGAAATCTGACATTATATTATGAATTAAATCTCCACAAAGAGCTTGTTGTTTCCATACATCTGTCATTCTTTCTTCGATTTTATTTAAAGTATCTTCATCTGTAATCTTTTGGGGTATTCCGTTTATTTTAGGAAGTAGATCATCAACAAATGGTAATTGTGCCTATATTTTTGGATCATCATATTTACCATCTCTATATAACTGTTTCTAACCACCTGGGTTAGCTTCTGTTCCATCCCAGTAATTTTCAGCTACAAATACAGGAAATACAGGATTTCCATCAGGTCCTTTCATCTAATGAATAATATCAGTAATAGATCTATAATCTCCAGAAGCTTTAATAGGATCTAAATCTGACGGTTCTCCTTCTTCTGAAAGTTCAGTTATTTTATTTGATTTTTCTCCTTTCTCATATAAATCAGATACTTTCTCTAAAGCTTCATGAACTTGATTCTATTGTTCACTCCATTTAGAGTTTTCTGTTTTTTTAAAAGCAGCGTCTCCTAATTTATTTCTTAAATTATTATGGAATAATAAGTATTCATCTAACTCTAATTCTGAATTAAAAGTTAGTCCATTATATTTATATTTACAAGTCATATACAATTTTCAATTAATTCATTATTAGTTAATAACTCTTCCTTTACATTTGACATAATTCTGTGGATTGTTGCATCATCAATTGTTCCAGCAGAATCTATATCAAAATTAGAAGAATTTAATCTAGAAGCTAAGTTCAATAAAGAATTCTAAAATAAATTATCAATAGTTTTTACACTAACTTCTCCAAATATTATAGAATCTATATCTCTTTTTATATTATACATTACATAATTCATTATATTTTTATCAGCTGAATCAAATAAACTTGGCTAATTAGTTAAAAATTTTGCTAATTCCTTTACAAAAATTTCTTCTTGAATATCAGACATAGTTCTATTCGGATAAGATTTAGCCTAAAGTTCAAAATTTGGTAATTGCTAAACTTGTGATACTAATGAAAAATATAAATCTGGATTATTATATCTTATAGATCCCAAAAATAAATGAAGTTGTTCATGTATAGGAGCATCTACTGTAGCTATGTCTGTATTTATATAGATATTTCCATTATATATAAATGCTTCAAGCTAGTGTACTGGTAAATTCTAAAATTCTGGATCTGAAGATAACTATTCGCTAGTTATCGGAATCATATTTATTCCATAATATTTCTATAATCTATCTAAGGCATCTTCGATTATTATAGAATTATTTGATTCGTCAAAATCTATATCTCTATTTACTTCTAAAATATCAGTGTACTCGGTAGGTCTATGTTTTATATCTATTAAAACAGAATCTCCAATTTGAGTAAAATGTACTTCTAAATCTTTATATTCATTATTTATTTTTGAAGTAGCTTCCTCTATAGATTTAGAATTAGTTAGTTTTAATATATCCTAAGCTAGGACGTATTCACTATTTCCTTCTTTTCTAATTTTTAATTTATCTCTTAGATAAGGTTCTGAATTAGCTTCAGGAATCTCATCTAATTCTGGCATTCTTCCGTTTTCTTCTTCAAAACCTCTAATAAAAGAATAAGAGGAAAATTCCGAAAGACCAGACATCTTTTTTAATGTCTGGCCTCTCTAAGAATTTTTTACTTCACAATAATTCATGGGCAATCTTTTACAGTATTATCATGTAATATAGCATCTAAATAATATTTAATTTTTTCTAAGTCATATTTTCCATTTTTTCTTGGAAATATTTTAGAAGGAGTTATTTTTTCATCAGATGATTTTTCCTTAGCCATTTGTATTATCTAATTTACTGTATAGGACTTTTCTCCTTCATTTACTACTAAATCTTTTAATGGTTTATTAGTAATTTTATAATTTCCAACTTCCAATATATCTACTTCATTAGAATCATCAAAATTATTTTCTAATCCAATCATTACATATCCAGCATCGTTCATTTTCTTTATAAATGATTCTCCCTAAAAGTCATCTTCATTTCCTTCATCATTATCTGGATCTGGGTCAGGTGAATTGTCATCATTATAATCATTAGAATTATTATTTGATTCATTCTATTTTTTATATCCAAGATATGTTTTTTTATCTTCTGGATTAGTTACATAAATCCAAGGAATTTTTAGATTAGGAGTTACTTCATAAGGTTTTAATAACGGAGCTATTGCTTTTATTATTTCATCTTGATTTTCTAAACTTACTGTATCAGATTTTCCCCATTTTACTATAAAATCATTATAATCTTTTATAACATCTAATCTATTAGCTTTAATTAAATCTTCGAATAAAGAGGTTAAGGATAACTATCCTGGCTAATTATTATATGCTAATAAATTATAATAAAACATATATTCTATATATTTAGTAGGAAGTAATGATAAATCATACTTAGCTAAATCAAATTGAACTACATCTGAAGGATTACTCATATCATTAGTTTTTATTTTAGCTAAATTTATAGAAGTATTATGGTCTGGATTATAATCATAACTTCTATATCCTAAATACTAAATAAATCTATTACTAGGATATTTTTTCTTTAATTCTGGGAATACTATATACTACATATATTCCTTAAATTTCTAATCGTCTTTCTCATTAATTCCTAACTATATAGTCTATGGTCTACCTTCAGTATATACTAATTTTCCATTTACAATTTTAAATTTAGGAACATTTATAATTTTAATATTCTATTCTTGTAAAAATTCCTAATGCATTTTTCTATATATAAATGGATTTATATTCCTTCTTATTTGAGATAAATGAGTAGTTTTTCTAGTATTCATCTAAGGAATTATAGAATCTTCTATTAATCTAGTAGCTCTGTATAACTATGAAGATTTAGAACCCATCCTTACTACAGCATTAGCTAACTTAAGGTAAGTTTGATAATTATCAACAGTATCAGCTACTTTTAGTATATTTGTAGTAGATTTTATTTTTCCATAAATACTTTTAGCAAGTTTATTATAATCTTTATCATATAAGAATGTATGTAAGTCTAAATAATAAGATTCATTAGATTTGATTATTCCCTATTCTCTTAATTTATCATTATACTATTTGAGTTGGTCTAATTCTGTTAAAACTTCAGAATAATACTTTTCTAAACGAGTACTTCCAATTAAATCTAACCTATTAGAAATAATTTTTGAAAAATTAGTATAGAATGTTATCTAATCTTCTATTTTATTAGGTAATCCTTGATTAAGTGCCATTAATGGACGTAACTAACTTTGTTCTTCAGCTATCTCCGCCAATCTAGATAATTGATTGATTATTTTATGTTGTTCTCCATCATAACCTTCTATTAAATCATTATCTATAACATTCTAATTACTTAACCAATTATATATACTTTTAATTTGTCCTAAATATCTTTTAGAAGAAAATATTAATCCTTGTATAGCTTTTAACTAATCTTCAAATTTAGTATTCTAACTTTCATTAAATGATTTATCGAACTCTACTATTTTATCTAAACTTTGTTCTCCAAAATCTCTATAGTCTTTCCAAGCCTAGATTTCATCTAATACTTGTTGTTTCTATTGTTGTTTAGCTAATAAATCATTATAAGATTTTTCCTAGTCTTCTGTTCTATTTTCTATTGAAGATAATTCATTTAAATAATTTTCAGCTCTTCTTGAGAATTTTCTATATTCTTTCTTGGTTTTAAGAGTAGCTATAATATTATTAATTAACTAATCTTTATCTTGTTTTAAAATAGAACTTTCTGCATTAGGAGTTTGTAAGAATTTAAATATTGATAACATCTAATCTCTAAGATGCGGATTAGCAATTTTATTAGCTAAGTTACTTTTATTGATTTCCTCATTCTCTTGATAAATACCTAATTTAACAAATAAAGGTTTAAGAGTTTTTAATTGAGTATCAGTCAAATTTATAACAGGAGGAACCTATAACTCTCTAATTATATCCAATATTCGAGTTCTGGCTTTCTATTCATTAAATACATTTCCATCAGATAATCTTGTTAACAACAATCCAGTATCAGATAATATTAAACGAGCTAGTTCTTCTACAGAATATCCTAAAATAACTCCAGCATTATATAAAGATAACATTTTAGGTCCACAATTTAACTAAGGTAATTTTGGATCTTTAGCATTATCAGTACTTAAAGAAAGTAATCCAGATTTACTAAGATATTCATCACGATACTAATTTACTTTTCTTAATGCTTTTAATACATCTTCATCTTTAATAGTATCTTCATTTCTAACTCGAACATTAGCCAACATATTTACTTCTCTTCCATTTATTATTACTCTAAAAAGTAAATCTTTCTAATCTTCAGCTGTTCCTTCTTCTAAAACTTGATAATTATATTGACTACTTATTTCAAAATTCTTTAACGAAGACGCTTCAATACCTACACCTTCCTTACCTCCTAGTGTTAAAGTAAGCATTTTAATTTTAGAATATACAGAACCTCTATCGAATTTTTTAACGAATCCAGATAATTTCTAAAATTCAGGATGAGCTTTTTCATCATCCACAAGAGTTTTTATTTTATCCATCTAAGGATCAATAGGAGCTTGTGCCTAAATCCTATTAATAGGATCTTTAGAAATATCCTTAGCTTTTATAGAAATAAAATTATATAAACTATCAAGTAAAGTCTTTCCTTTTATTGATTTATTATGATAATTTACTAAAGATTTAATAAACATATGTGACTAATCCTAGGATTCGGGAATATATCCTAATTTATTGTATACATCAATTAATAATCCAAGATTAGGAGCTAGTTCTATAATATTATTCTAAATATATTTAGCATTTAGTTCAGAAGCTTTATATAGATTTTCTGATATTATTGAATCATTAAAATCTTTAAAATCAGATTCTATATCTACATCAACCAAATATCCATCTCCTGTTAATCCTAATGCTTGTCTTGTAATAAAACTTATATCAAAATTAGATCTATTTACAATTCCTTTGAATCCTTCTAGCTCTTGTCTTACTCTTCTTAATAATAAATACTATTCCAATTTAGAAGTATTGTTCCAATTATTTGCAGATATATTAATAGCATCATTATTGATATATTGAATAGTTAAAGAATTTCCAGAAGGAAGAGATATTATAGTCTATCCTTCATTTTTAGTAATAATAAAATCATTTCTTATTACATCATAAGGTCTTCTCTAGAACTTACTTTTATTTTTTAATAAAGCTAATTCATTCTACTCTGATTTAGTTAATTCATTTTTATCCTATAACTATTTTAATCTATATCTTTCGTTAATAGTTAATGCTTGAATAATATTTAATTCTCTCTAATTAGGGAATGGAAGTTTTTTAGAAGCTAAGAATGTATCTTTAGATTTTAGACTAAAGAATGGACTCCAAACTACTAATTTTCCATGTCTAAATTTAAGTCCTAATAGGGATATTTTATCAATGTCATAGTCAGAACCTTGAAGCCATAACTAATCTCTAGATACATATGCAGAGTTTGTATTTTCAACACCAAATGCAGCAATGGTCATTGCCATAAATGATTGTTGTGATTGAGCAGGAGTTCTAGATACTATAGTTTCAAGAGATTGCAAGAATGACGTATGAACATCAATTCCTGACAAAATCATTCCTTTAAAGAATCTATTATTATTAATTAAATCATCACCAGTAATTCCAGAATTTAAATCTTTTTCAAGAGATTCAATTTGCTATTCTGTATATGTTTTATCATTAGAAATTAATTCTAAAAGATATTCTGTATCTTCTGGAAATTCTAATAATTCTTCTAAAGTTCCATCCTCTAATATTTCATCAACATCTTCTCTAAATAAATCAAATAAATTTCCTTCAACTTCTTTTCCCGACTATATTGTAGAACTTAATAGATTATTAAACATTAACCTAACAGTCATGGAATCTCTATCATTTCTATTAAATGGCTATTTTAATTTATTATTAATTCTTTGATTAGCTATTTTTAATAATATTTGAATTTTACTTCGAGCTGTCTTATTAACACTTTCGTTAAGTTGTCTTAATAAATTAGCTTTATCAGAAGTTCCTTGTTCAGAAAATATTATTTTATTATAATTAAATTCATCAAGAAAATGTGTAAGATTATTAGAATAAATTATTTCAGTTCCTGTAGCTTTATGTTTATAAATTTGTATATCAGGAGTTATTAGTCCATGTTCATCAACTGTATAAGGTACAGAATAAAGACGTTTTCCGAGTGGTGTTGTTCTATAAAGAACATCCCCATCAAGTTCAAAATTAGTTGGAAATTCTAATCTAACTTGTTGGTAGTCACTACTCATTAAGTCTTCTGGAGGAAAACCTAAATAAATATGATTACCATCTAATGTTTTTAATTCTAAATCAAATACTTCCTAATCAGTAATTTTAGATTTCCAATTTTCTAATTGTCTCTTAATAAAGAAATTCTAATCGTTTTCAATATCTTTAACCTAATCTCCTTCTTTTAATCCAAATTCTGTTTTATAAATCATAGGTAATATAATTTCAAATGGATTTACCTATGTTTTAGATTTATCAACTTTTAATACCTATCCATTAATAGTTACTGTAGTTTCTATTCCAGAACTTAAAGCATTCAAATCTTTCTAGAATTGAACGGTTAAATAATCCTTTCCATTAACATTATTTTCAGTTATTTCTGTTGGAAGCTATAATAATTGTAATTCTTCTTGTTGAGGAATTGATAATAACTAAATATATTCTGGATGTTTAAAAGCGTTATATGCTTTTTGAAAATTATTTAATTTATCCCAATTTCTCTGTAAATTTGCCTAAAAAGCAATTTGTTCTTCAGAAGTTTTATTATTAGGAATTAAGAATCCATCTTTTTTATCATCCCAATCCTATAAAGCTCTTACAGTATCAAGTTGCCAAGTATTATATTTTGTTCCATTAGCAACAAATGTTAATTGATAGGTTGCTAAATCTCTACCTAATGGAAGTATGACTTCTTTTCCATTTATATTTTTATATTCTACTACTGTTTCGTAGAAGTTTTCTCCGTTAAGAATTCTCTACTCTAATTCATAGAATTTTTTAGGAGAATCTACTATAAATAACTCATTTGTTATAGTATTTCTATAGTTATAACCAAGTTTAATATCAGCAGGATACAAACGGGACTATATTGCTTTTTTCTTATTCTCTTCTTCTAAAGCTAATAGTTCATTCATATGAGTATGATAATACCCAGAAAGATGTCCGTTTATTAAAGTCATTCTTCTATTTGATGGATTTAATACTTCCATTCCTCCTTCAAATTTAAGTCTAATTGATTTTTCTAATTGTGATGCTAAACTTGACATAATTTTAGCAAATACAGCAGGATGACTTATAGGAAATTTCTATATTATCTCACTTTTATCAAAAGAAGAACTTTCTGTATCAAGTATAGAAGCAGCTAAAGCATTCATCATATCTCCATCTTGATTAGATACTTTAAGAAGAGTTTTATAAATACTATTGTTTATAGCTTCATCTATAAGATCAGGATTATCAGATTCCATAGCTTGTAATACATTACCTGATATTATTTCTGCTATAGATGCTAATGCTTCATAACATTGTTTTCCTTCATAATATGAATATCCTCTAGCAGTGAGTGCATTAATAACCTGAGTCATAAGAGCAACATGTCCTTCTTCTGCATTATGTTCTGCGTTAAGTTGTTCTCCTATATTATAAGATTTTATAGTAGATGTAGTTAAATGATAATTATCATCATAATAAGCCCTCTTACTATTTATATTTGCTCCACCATACTTAACAGCACCACCTGTAGGAATAAAATGAATACAAGCTTTTTTAAGAACTTGATTTACTCCATGCTGATCAAATACTTTTTCTACAAATTGTCCATTTTCTAATCTTCTCCTATATCCTACATTATTAACAGCCTTAAGAAGTCTCATGACAGATCCTTCATCATATACTAGACTATATTTTCCATTATTATCCTTTTGTATAGAAGCCGAGTATTCTCCTCCAAAAGCTTGATATAAATCATAATTAGAATTTATAGGTTTATTATATGATTGCCAATCAGATATATTAAGTTCTTCACCATTGTCTAAAACTGATACGTATTTCTATTCAATTTTACCATTATTTACTCTACGTTTAAACCACCTCCAGTTAGAATTTTCATCCTAGTCATAAACATACCATTCTCCATAATCAATATCTCTACCAAAATAGTCTTTTGTCCAATCTGGAATTTGTTTAGGCATAGTTGAATTCCAATTTGGATTTATTATTTTCTACACTTTAGGAGAATCCCATTTAATATCAAGCATGTGTTTATTCATTCTCCTATCAAATGCACTTGCTCTAATTCTAGCATTAGTTAATGGAAATCCTGCTGTCTTCCAAATAAATCCTATTCCAGATTCTACTCCTTGATAATGTCCAAAAGGTTTTTTATCAACACCCATTGCATCTGCACCAAGAGAATTATTATCAAGATAATTCATTAATATGCACATATAAGTAGCTCCGTCAAACGGTTTATCTCTACCACTTTCTCCTATAAAGTTATATGACATATCAGTATCATCCTCTATAATAGCATATGTTAATTCTTCTGGAATACCGTTCAATGCATTAGGTTCTTCTCTATGAATAGAAGCTGTATAAGCAACATATCTTTTAACAGCTTGTCCAAATTGTTCAGCTTCTCTTTGTATAATATCATCAGACTTAGCTGGATGTGCAACATAAGTACCAGTTGTTGCTAATACAAATTCTTCTCCTAAATAAAAATCGTAAAGATTATGTTTAGATATTTCTGGATTTATTTCAATACTGAAATTATCAGGTTCTTCTTTAAACTATTCTAAATAAGAAGCATTGTTATCAATATCTTCCTTAATACGAGAAGTTTCTATATATTCTTTTAATTTAGATTTATTAATTTTATTATTAGTATCAATAAATCCTTCTTTTCTACGTTTTCTTTCCCATCCTTGCTATATCTATTCTTCTGTTAAATTAGGAGAATATTTTAATCTAATTTTCTTATATTCCTAATAAGCTAATTCCATTAATTCATCCTATTTATTAGGAAGTACTATATTTTTAGCTTTTACTAACTCAGGAATTTTATTAAATAATTTAGATCTAATACTTTCCTTTCTTAATTCATTGAATATATCAGATAGTGAAACATAAGGATTATCAATATCTAAATTAGCAGGGAATTTTTTACCATATTTTTCTCTAAGTAATCTATAAGGAAACCATTGTTTAAAATCTTCTTTAGTTGAAATTAATAATGATTTATCACCATAAGTTACTTTACCAACAGCTATATTTTCTCCTTTTATCCATCCTGTATTCTTTTGAATAGCTGCTGTAATAGCAATTCCGTTTTTAGGAACTGTTCCATTTTTTACTTGAAGTTCTGTATTAGATTGTAGAAAATCTACAAATAGTTGATTTTCTTTTCTATTCCA
Organism: uncultured Erysipelotrichaceae bacterium; assembly: GCA_902780585.1. Taxonomy (GTDB): domain Bacteria; phylum Bacillota_I; class Bacilli_A; order RF39; family UBA660; genus UBA3789. The sequence continues at coordinate 52,795 of CACZGA010000001.1, forward strand.
AAACTATTCGTAAGTTTCAAAAGAACTAGTTCCATTAAATAATTCATACTAATGAATTAAAGTTTTATTATTACTTAAAGTTCCATCTTTATTAACTAAATAATGAACCTAATCAATAAATTCAACTTTTTCTCCAGCTTCTTGAGCAAGATATATAGCTTCTCTAAATATTGAATATGCTTTATCTTTAAAATTTAAATTAGCATTTTCAAAATTTGATAAATAATCAAAATGTATTCCTTTTGGAATATCAGTATAACCTAAAGAATCAATAGCCTAATCTATATAATTCTAAGTTTCTCCTATAGGAATTCTATTTAAAATATTAAACTATTTATTAATATAATTAATAACATTCTAATAATATTCTCCAAATTCCTATTGAATTATATATTTAATATCATCATTGGTTAAATCACGTAATCTTAATTGTATAACTTTAGAATCACCAGGTCTTAATGCTGGAATATATTTAGAAGGAATTAATGAATCCCATCCATATTTAAGTTTTATAAGATTTCCTTTATCAGAAACAACTGGACCCATTACTCTTAATATTCCTCCAGTTTTTTCTTCTAACGATTTACCATCTTCTCCATATTGATACATATCTCCATACATATCATATAAAAAAGATACAGTAATTAATTCTTGTTCGGTAAATTTTTTAGCTTGTTTATTATTTCCAGGATCAGAATAATCTCTCATATATTCTGCTCCTCTATACATATCATATATTGAAAAATGTTTTATTGGAGATTCTTTTCTTTTTCCATAATTTTCTATTATTTCTCCAAACCTTGCCAACATACAAGGTAATCCTAAAGTGGATATTTGTTTCCTATCTCCATCCATTACAGTATTAGTATCTACATATCCTTCGATAGAATCTTTAGTTTTAGAAATTTTTTCTAATGTGTCCAAATCTAATGAAGATATTATAGAAGGCTATATGGAGCTATAAGATATTCTTGGTATTTTATGTAATAATTTTTTTGGACCGATATCATAGTATTTTCTAGCCGTAGCTTCATATTCATCAGTTTCTAAATTAATCATATGTTTTCCAACCTAATAGTTATATAACATACGACTTACTAAAGATACTGCTTGATCTAATTTCCCATCTAGACTATTAAATACTGAAATGAATCCTGGAGTAAATTCTATATCTAATACTTCATTGATTAAAGGAATAAAATAATTATAATCTGGTTTCTATATTATTTTATTATCTTTATCAGTAATAGTAATAGACATATCAGGAGATATTACTATATTATATTTCTCCATAGAAATAGTAATTCCTTTAGTATCATTATCTATAATTTCAAAATTTGTAAATTTTGTAATATTATTATTTGTACTTCCTAAAGGATTTACTTTATTAAATTTTCCTTCTAAACCTCTTTGTAATGCTTTAAGTCTAGTATCGTTAGTTTTTGTACCTAAATTAACAACTTTTACTCCATTTTCTGGATCTTTTAAATATTCAAGTTGCTATTTATTTTCAATATTTATAAATATTCCTGTAATATATTGATAAATTGACTAATTGTTTGGATTGAATCCTAATCCATTTCTCTAATTCATTGAAAATATAGAGTCTGTTCTAGGAGAAAAAATTTGATAATACAGTGAAGTTAAAGTTTCGTTTGTTTTTACATGTTTTGAAAATATGGCTGAATAAGGATTATAATCAGTTTCACCTAAATATATTGGCTATGTTAATCGAAATAAAATAGGCATTAATAGCTAAGGATACATTTTAGCAGAAGCTAACAACTATTTAAAATTCTTTCCATAAACAAATTCATTTAAAAGTTCTTCTAAATAGTTTCTTCCATATAAATGTTCATATTCATTCTAAATAACAGAAATTATTTCTGCTCCAAATTTTGCAGATGAAAATTTATTATTCATAAAAAAGTCTCCATCTTGAACATCTAAAGTTTTCATTAGATTACCGATGGCAACTTTAATGTTTGAAAATTCTAAATTTTCCTATTTAAAGTTTCCAGATTTATCAACTACTTTCAAAGATTTTAAAAATAATACTCCTAGAGTTCCTAATTCTTCTGTTTCATCAACATCTTCATCTTCATCTCTCCAAGTATTTATTACTTTGTCAGCAGTTTTTATAGTATATTTATCACTATTATCTAGATTATATTCTCCATAATTTTTTATTGCTATAGCCTTTCCAAAACTTAAAGTCAATAAATCATCAAAATGTTTTAATGTTACGAATGCTTGCCAAGCGTTTAATAATTTTTGTCCATTTTCGTTTAAAGTATCAATTTCAGGAATTCGAGCTATTAAACTTGAAGGAAATATACCTTTATTTTCATTAAATATATTATTAAATACATAATTCATAGCTTCGTTTAAATTATGATTAAATAAATATTCAAATCGTTCAGAGGCTCTTTCTCCAAGATTTTCAAGTATTATTTCTTTAATCTAATCTTTCAAATATTCTCTATATTCCTAAAATGACTAATTTAAATCTTCTACGGAATTAATTAATGTTGCAGAATCATTTTCTCCTTGAATAAACATTCTTCTCACAACATTATTTCCAAAATTCCTTAAGAATACTAATTTACTAAAAGAACTTATTCTAAAATAATTATCTAAGAATCTCTATCTAATTTGAGATTTTTCAGAAGTAGGAGAGAGGGTATCCAATTTGGATCCCTCATCTTCCTACGGAATATTCTATAAACCTTCAAATATTGAATCAATTGCAGACCTTATACTGTTAGCAATTTGTTCATCGATATTTGATATTTCGTATATCTAAATTTCATCATCTAGATATTCTCTTACAGCATCTTCAAAATCAGAAGAAACATTTTTATATAGTTTTTTTAATTCTAATAAACCTTGTTCAAAAGCAGAAATTGGATCGCTTTCTTTACTAATAGAATTAATTAAAAGATCCATTTCATCTAAAAACTCTTGCTAGTCTATCAATCTACAACTGTTTCCCATATTACCATTTATAAGTACAATTTCCGTTATTATCTTCTTTTAATATCTACTAAATATAATTTTCTAAAAGATCAATATTAACATTTGCTTTTATATTATCTATTAAACTTATATCATTATTATAAAGAGCTGAAATATTTTTTCCTATAAATAAAGCTAAAACTGGAATAGTTTTATCATTTAAAATAAAAGAAATACTTCCATCATCATTATATTTTAATAGGTCATTTCCAAATACAGTATTATAATTTTTAGTTTTTCCTATTCGTTGTTTAATTATCTATTCAAGTTTATCATCAGTAGTTTTTTCAATAATATTTTTTGTTCCTTGAGGAATATTACTGCTTAATAATATTTCTCTTAATTTCTAAATTTCAGGCTAAACTTGTTCAAATTTAATATCAGAAGATTCCCCTCCTTTAGGAGGATTATTTTCAGTAATTTCTTTTATAGTATTATTAACATACTGTTCCATTCCGTTCAACAATTCTTCCATTCCATTTTTTAATTCAATAGGAACATCTATTAAATTGTTAAATTTTAATTTTAATTCCTAGATTTTAGGTAACTACTAATTAAAATAATTAATATCTGTAGAATCTTTATTAGCAGATATATCTTTAGCTAATGAATAAATATTAGATATATTATCAAGTATAGAATTTCTTGATTCTTCTGATATATTTAACTATTGTAAAAAAGTTTTAATATCATTTAACGTTTTATTAAATTCTTCTTCTTCTGAATTATACTAACTTACTCCATTTTCATTAATAATCCATTGTCCATTATCATTTTCAAATGTAGTAGTTCCATCTTCATTAAACTAAATATTTCTAGCTGTCTTTACTTCTTTATTATTATAAATTTTATACTTTCCAGTTTTTTCATTAAAATAGGAAAGTGTTTTAGTATTCTAATATATGAACTATCTAGCATCATTCAAAACTTTTTCCTATTCTTCAAGTGTTAAATTTTTAAAAATTTCTTTAAGTTTAGTTTTAGTCATTTCTCTTGGAAGAGTAGTAGGAATTATTTCTACAAATTTATTAAGATTATCAGCTTGTTTTATTTCATCTTCAGTTTGATGCTATGTAGCTGTTTCATCTTCATAATGTCTTTTATTTCCAGACTAGATACCTTCTGCTTTAGAATCTTCAGCAAAAATACTGGATTTCTTAGGATCAGAATCTACTTTACTTGGATTTCTTCCAAGGGCTCCTCTAATTAACCATTCTAACATAGGAACAATATTAACTACATACATTGTAGAATCAGTTTTTCCATTAATTAAATACTATTGAGTAGGATCTGTTTCTATTAAAGTTATATTTATAGAATTATTCTCATCAATAGTATAACTACTTGTAGATTTATAATCTGCTTTAGGATGTAACTAAACCTCTTTCCATTTTACTGTATTTAAAAATGCTTCTATTCTTGATTTACATTTATCAGAATATACAAATTTACCATCTTTTAACTCTACAGCAGATTCTGTATTTTTAACACCTTGATTTATGTAACTATAAGTTTCATCAACATTTTTTAATCCAAATAATAAACTATTTAATTCTCTTTGGAAAATGTGACGTAATGTTAATTTTGGATTGTTTAAAGAAATAAGATAACGTGTTTCATTGTTTACTTCATATTTAAGAGCATTTATAATAGCTTCTTTAATAGAATCGTTTTCTTCATTCTTTTTATAATCAGTAACACTTCTATTTAAATAATCATATAACTAACTTCTATTATCAATTCCAGTTAATATTTTTATTAATTCCTGAAGAGCTTTTAATTTAGCATTTACTTCATTTCTAGTTTCTTCTGGAAGAGTATTTAAATATTCTTCTAATGCTGATAAGAAAGGACTTCCTTCCCCTAATACTTGTGATAATAATCTAAAAGAAGTATTTTTAGTTCCTATATTTTTATCAATTTCTACAGTATCATTTTTCTTAGCAGATAATATTTTATGTAAATTATAAAGATACTATTCAGTTGGAACTGAAGGAGGAACAATATATACTAATTTTATTAAAGGAGGTTCGTTTCCATTTTTAAGTTGTTTAATATATTCTTCCATCAATCTCTAATCACTCATTGTAGAATCATAGTAATCAGACATTAATATAAAAGGTTTACCTTGATCAAGTGTTACTCCATTAATAGTAATAGGTTTTGTTTCTTTAATAGCCATTATTTCAGAAACTTTTCTCCAAGGCATTAATTTTTTATATCTATCTAATTCTACATAATCTCCATTATAGAAATAATTTTCATTATCAAGATAATTATCACCTTTAATTTTATTAGTAATAGTAATTCCAGTAAGTTTAGCAAATTTAGCTAATGTAAAATGTCCCTTAGTATTAAACATTTTATTTAAATAAGCAATGTTATTATAAGCTTCCCCTTGATAAAGTTCTAACATCATTGCAAATTCCTTTAAATGTGGTATATCTTCATTATTAGCTAATGCTTGTTTTATTAATAATTTAAATGCTTTCTTATGATCTTCTTTATTTACTACATTTCTAGCTGCTTCATCGTATAAAGCTTTAATTCCTTCGAATTCTTTAGTTTCTAAAAGTGTTAATGGAGAAGTCATTTTGGCTAATGGAATTTCAACTAATTGAGTTCCATCTTCCATAGTAATAATCATTGATATTACCTAATTTCTAGGTTCTTTAATATCTTTAGAAGCATTTCCATCATTAATTATACCATCTACTGTTTCTTCTTTTCCTTTATAATATTTCTGGTAATCAGAATAATCTTCTTCAAATTTTCTTTTAGTTTCATTAGGATCCTTATAATCTTCATAATATGTTTTGTAGACATAATCTATATTTATCTTTTCGTTAGTGTTTCCTAAAAGAATTTTTACTCTATCTACTAAATCATTATAATCACTACAATACTATCCAAGTATCCTAAGTCTATTAAGAAGGGTTAGTAATTCTTCTTTTCCAGAAGTTATTTTTCCATCTTTTAATTCAAATTTTTGAAAGAGTTTGATTTTTTTACCACTAGTTTCATTTATTTTAACTAATCCATTAAGATTATCTTTTCTATTTTCTGTAAAATCACCAAGTTGTAAAGTTGCTTCATCATCCATTGGATCTAAATTAGTTACTATTTCTCCTTTAGAATTAAGAACTTTACATCCAGTTTCATTACACATAAAAGTATGTAATAAAATATTTAATTCCCCTTCTTTACTATTATCAATAGTTCTTTCTGGATCTATATTACGTTTGTGTGTTTCTTCTTTAGTAATATCTTCACCATCAGTATCAATATTATCATCTTCAGAAACTTCTTCTTGTTTTTTAATTTCTCCTGTCCAATTTGGTTCTGGAGTTTTAACATCACCTGATAAAGCACTTTTAATTATATTTTGTCTATCTTTTAAGAAATTCTTTTTAACAGAAGGAGATAAATTATTTACTCTAAGTTTAGATTGAGCAACTGAATTAAATAATGGATTTGCTGGATAATTTTCATTATCATAATTACCAAATAATAATGAACCTTGTTTTGCTCTTGATAACGCAGTGTATATTCCACTATAAAAAATATCAATGGGACTTTCATCAGAAGAATCTACAGATTGAATAGCTTTATCAAAAGAATTTCTTAAATCAATAATATAATACTATCCCTCTTGACCTTGTGATGCACCCGCTGAAACAAGCTAAATTTTACCCTTATATTTATCTAATTCATTTAGAGCTAAAACAGCTTGTGCAAATTCATTAGTAGGATCATCAGTAATAAAGTTAATTCTATTAATTTTCTTTTTTACATTTCCATCTTTATCAGTATATTCTTCATCAGGAGACATAGTATCAAGCATAGTTTTAATAGTTTCTATTGCTTTACTAAGTTCTGTTTCTGTCTTATCTCCATATAAACCTTGAGTTTTATCTTCAAAATATGAAAATGTAATTGGGGTAACTTGTGCTCCTTGATCATAATCTGGACTTAATTTTCTAATATTTTCTTTTATTTTTTCTTTACTAGCCTTTAATTTAGCTATGTTTCCAGATTTAAAAGAATTATTAGCTCTCATAGAGGTTCCTAATTTCCAAGAACCTATAAAGTTACCATTAGATAATCTTAAATATATATTTCTAGGATTATTTGGATCTCCACTAAGATTATAATTTTCTTTACCGTCAGGATTTTTTACAATACCCTATGCTCCAAGCTAATTAAAATCACCAGCAGCAAAAGCATATATTCCGTTCTTTTTAAGGAAGTCTTCTGATAATAATAAATCCTACTGAGAGAATGAAGAAACTTCATCAAAAAAGACTAGTTTTGGAGCTTTTACATTGTCGTTTACTTTAATGTTCTTATAATGATAAATTCCATTTTCATCTTTCTCAAGTTCATCTATTCCAATTATAATTTTTCCAGTAGGATCAAATTTTTGCTCATAATTATGTGCAATTTTTTCAAAATACTACTATTTTGTCATAGTAGTAGCATTTTCCATTCCTGCATTTCTAGATATATCTAAAGCATTTTCCTCTGAATTACTTACAAACCATATATCATCAGTTAATTCTGGATGAAATTTATTCAACATACTATAGAGAGTTTTATAAGTAGCTGAACTTTTTCCTGAACCAGGATCACCTTCTATTAAGAAATGTCTCATTGACATTATATAAGCGTCATTATCAACATTATCATGTCCTTGTTTTTTTGCTTCATCCTTAATTAAAGAATTATAAGCATTTGCAAACTGTTCAAATATTTTCGGATTAAGTATATATGAGTATGCTCTTCTTATAGCTTCTTCCTAACCTATAATAGGTACATATTCTTCTCCTATAACCTACTAATATTCATTATATACAGCTTCTGGATCAATAGCAGCTAATGAAGCTAAATGCCAAATAAAATCAGCATCATCCTAATTTTCAACATTAGCGTTTATAGTAGAAGTTTTTCCAGATAACGCAGAAAAATTGAAGGATTTAAATAATTTTTTAAGTTCTTCCGTATCTTTCAGTTTATCTATATTTTTATTAAAGAAATTAAATATAGCTTTATCTATAGCTAATTTTTCCTTAAATAACTATTTTCTTTCATCTAATGATAATTCTTCTTTATTGTTAGAAATTAAATTAGTTAAAAGAGTAGCTTCATTTAAAGCTTTAGATATATCTTGTTTTCCTTCCCAATTGTCAGGAATATCTACTATAAGTCTCTATACATTCTAATGGAAGATTTTGTTTAATTTAACTTCCTAAATTATATGGTCATTTAAAGTAGCTCCAGTATTAGCTGCATATACCGCTTGATAAAATTTTAAATCATTTTTAATTTTAGCTAATTCATATAATATAGAATCAACAGTAGAAGCTTTTAATTCTGGTAATTTCTCCTATTTTTTAGTAGTATCCTAATTTTCTCCTTCTATAGGAAATTTTTCTTGAACTTCATTAACTGTACTGTTATATCCAAATACATTTCCGAGTTCTCCTATAACTTCTGTTCTTGAAGCTAATAAATGAGATTGTGCTAAGTCTATTAATTGAAGAGTTCTCTCAATCTTTTTATTAATATCATCAGAATAATTAAATTCAGCAACGTTTTGTCCATTAGCTAAATCAGACATAAATAAAGCTAAATCTGTAATCATTCCTGTAGTATCAAATCCAGATTCTCTTAATGAATAAATCATTTGACTTAATAATTCTTCAACAGGAGAAGATTTAATAGCATCAAGTTCTTTATTTAATGTTTCTACTACTTTAGGATCAGCTATATCAGCTTTATTTATAAAATCTCTTATATACTATTTTGTAGTAGGAGTTATATATTTAGTATTTTTAAATATTTTTATAATTTCATCCTATACAGCTTTATTTTGAATAAATGAAGTCCAATAATATTTATAATCGTCAAGTTTCTAAGCATTAAAACTATTTCTTTTTTCTTCAATAGACTAGAGTAAATCTTTATCTTCAGTTAATTCATCCTATTCTAATTCTAAAATATCTAATATTTTCTATTTATCATCATCAGAAAGGTTATTAAATTCTTCTATAGTCTATGGTAATTCAATTCCAATTGCTTCTTCCCATGTTTTACTAAGATTTTCAAGCTATATTTTAAAATTATCATATATAGTTTTATCAAGATTATCTTTAGAAGCTTCTAATAATGCAGTCCATATTCCAGCTCGGGTTTCTGCAGGAATAAATTCTTCTGTATCCTATACAATATTTTTTGATCTAGATAACTATACTTCTTTTTCATTTAAAAATATATTTTCTAGTTCTCTGAGTGGATTTATTTCCTTGTCAGTAAAATATGTTTCTTCATATTTCTTTAAAAGATTAGAAAAAGCTTGTTGATTATGTTTAAATACCTGATAATTTCTATGTATCATATCTCTACGAGTTAATGAACTTTCAGCCCAATCTTCTCTAAGCTTCTTCATTCTTTCTTCAGAAATTTCATTAAATTTTTTTCCTTCTACTGCCTCAGCCCAAATATCAAATCCAGTTAAAGCATACGCAGATGAAATTGGAACAGTCATTTCAAATAAAGATTCTGCTATAAACTCATTAGCCATAGTACCATCTTTATACATAGTTAATTTTTTATCCAACTTCTTTTTCTATTCATTTAATTCTTTTAATTCTTCTTCGTTCTATTTAGTCCAATTCTTTTTAGCTTCTCTATTCTATTCATCTGTTCCTACTTGGCCATTTTTCTACTTTTCTAAAGTATTTATTTTCTAACTAACATCAACATACTCAGATAATAGATTATTAAATTCATTAGTATATACTCCTAAAACATTACTATTTAATAATGAATAATATTTAAGTTGTTTTCTAACTAATCCATCAAGTAATTCATTATCAGAAATTTTAAATTTCATTCCTTCTGAATTTAAAATTTCTTCTACCATATTTACTTGTTCTAACAGTCTTTGTTTTATAGCATAATCCTAACTTTCTTCATAAGTATTAGCTGGTTTATATATTTTTTCTCCATCAGAAGTTTCTAATTGCTAAGTTGATAAAGAAGTACTACCGAACGTCATTTTATTAATAGTATCTTTATATTCCTAAGCTTGTCCATTCTATACTAAATTTACAAGTTTTATAAATGCATCTGAATTAGACCCAGGATTATTGACAGATTCTACTAATTCTCTCTATGCAACTCTAGCTTGTCTATAGCCAGGAAGTCCTGTAGCTAATCCTCCTCCTACAAGACCTCCTATTGCAGACATAGAATATCTAGTTGCCATGTTTTCCCAAACATCAGTAAATTTAGTATCATCACCTCTTAATGTATTAACAATATTAAAAATACTTTTAGCTGCATCAGCAAGTAATTCTTCAGAAGTTTCTTCTGTTGCTTCACTTAACATTCCAGAAACAGTCATTTTACTTGTATTAGTAAGCACTGAATCAGAATAATCCTATTTAGCTAATTGTTTTCCATAATCAAATAACTTCTAAAACCATTTTTTCTTTACTTCTGGATCTTTATTTAGATTTTCACCTGATTCTCTTGTAATTTTAGCTAACGAACGTGCTATAGTTTGATTTTGAAATTTTTCCATTTTTAATTCTGGAAGAATCCATTTACCAATATCACTTCTTAAAATCTACCATTCTCCTAATGAATAACCTAAAGCAAACAAAGCAGCCTCCGTATCAGATGCCCCTTGTTGTTTAGCTTCTCCATAAGAATCTGCTGTAGTAATTCCAGTCATATAAGCCATAGATATATTTTTACTTATGTTCTATCCTGCTTTTAGACGTTCATTTAACTTAGTTTCTGCTGTTGCAAAGCGTATTGTTTTTTCAGTATTTAATTTAGAAAATAATTCGGCCTAAGTTTTTGCTGGTCTTACTAAATCTACATTAAAAGGTTCACTTTCAGCTAATTTATTTATTAATTCTTTTCTTGCAGTATTAGCATCTGTTCCTTCTCCTATTAATTTAGGATTAACTCTTGAAAACAATGCATTTCCATATTTAAATATCCAACGCTATTCTGCAAGTTGTGTAAATACATCAGAGATAAGTTTTAATCCAGTTTCCATTGTCCAAGGGTTAGCCTATATATTAGCTTCTTCTGAACCCTAAGTATAATCAGAAGTAGAAAATGAAAAAGTTTTATTTAATGCTTCTATATAGGACATCGCCTCATTATCATTACCAGTAAATATTTTACCTATAGTTGGGAAAAGTTGCATTAAACTAAGTCCTACTCTTGTTCCTATATAAATTGGAGAAACATAAGGAACGAAAGCTGGAGCAATTTGTGCAACAGCTCTACTTAAACTTCCAAAGGTAGATTTTTCTCTATCATCAGAATCGAAGAAATCATATTTATTCCATTTAGATCCATCTTCTGTAAGTGTATCAAATCCTGATAAAACTTCTCTTCCGTATATATCTCTTCCTCCAAGAGTTTCATAATAATAAGTACCAGTAGTTGGATCTATTTTCTTTTCTCCTTTATGATAAACTATTTCATCTTTATTGTTAGTAGGATTTCCATTTTCATCAGCATCAAAATCCCATTGTGCAAGAACTTTAGGATTTATAAAATTATCTAACCAATTAGAATTAGGACTTTCTATCCATTTTCCTGTTTTATAATCATAAACTGGTTTAGATTCTGCTATTTCTCTTAAAGATTTAGTTGGATCTTCTTTTATTCCAAAATTAATAAATCCTTCTTGCTATCTTAAAGGATTAGCTACTTTTTTTATATTAAATTCAGGATTAATTGGATTTCCTTGTTCATCTACAGAAGAACTTTTTAATGTTGAAGGAGCAAATATATCATCTCTAAAAAATATATTATCAGAGTCTGTTAAATCCGATAAAGTATTAAACTAATGTAATGCCTATTCATAAGCATTATTGAATTTTTTTTCATCAAATTTTCCATCTGTCTAGAAAATAGGAAGATTTTGAATTGTCTGAGAATTTTTATATTTTTCCTTATCTTGTATCATAGTATTCGAAGAATTTAGTCCAACCAACTAAAAATCTTTAGGATTAAAAGTTGGATTGGACAATAATTCTAAGAAATAATCATGTTCTTTCATCATAATACTAATTCATTCTTTTTATAAGTAGATATTTTCTACTTATCATATCCTTTTTGTTTCAATTCTAAATCTGTAGCATCAGTCATTGAAATTTTCTATCCGCTACTAATAGCTCCTGCTACTAAACTATTTTTTATTGGAACAAATACTGTTCCTTGATATAACTCTTCTTTACCTCCAAATATGGGTAATCCACTATCTAATGAATATTTCTTATCATTAAATTTATTTTGAATTATATTTTCATAAAATTCTCTAGTTTGTTCATCAGCAGGTTCTAATATATCTAAAATTACTTTTTTATCATTAAGTGCTTTTTCTGTAGTAGTTACCTAAAATGCTGCAAATCTATTCCACGACTACTTATTTAGATTCCCTTGATTATCATATTTAGGAGGTAACTATAATTTAGAACAAATTTCATTTACTTTCTACCAATTCTATGAAGAATCTTCTATTCCTTCTATTAATAATCGATCATCTAACTATTCTAATTTTTTTAACATTTCAAAATCAGGAGTATTTTTATCTCCTATTTTAGTTGGTAAATCTACTCCTACTACTTCTCCATTGTTTAATATTATATAATTATAAGCAGTTGGATTTAATGTAGATCCTCCAAGTGTAGCTTTATTCCAATCTAAAACTCCTTTTAATGTAGAAGTTGATGCTTCCTACATAGTAATTCCTGCTCCCATATTTTCTCCACTATGTTTCTAAAATTCAGAATATCTAGCTTTTACGTTTATTGCATAGTTACTTCCAGTATTTAATTCTATATTTGTATTATATCCTTTTCCTGTAATTAATGCAGATGCTGCATCTAATTTTAATCCTTCTGAATTTTCTTTTGAATTTCCATTAGTATCTTTAGCAGCTTTTCCAGTTAAAGGAGAGAAACTAACAGTCTAAGAATCATCTATTTGAGAAGATAAGAATGTAGGAATAAGATTTTTTGCTCCGCCATGTATATCTAACACTGCTTTATAATTTTCTGGCAACATTTGCGTAATATAATTTATAGCTGCCTACTTCTAAGCTAATTGATTTTTAGTTTCAGTAGTTGTTTTATAATACCCATCTGGAGCTCCTTGTAACAATTTTATTCCTTGTTTAATCTAATTAGATTCCACTTCAGACATTCCATCAAGTTTAAGTTCACTACTACCTAATTTTCCAGCCATTGATTTAACCTGTTCAGCAATTTTCAAAAGTCCTACACCATTAGCAACAACATTTTGCATAATATAATCACCTTTATCAAATGCTAAATCAGGTCTATATTCTCTAAGTGTTAATAGTTGAGAATTAGTTAAAGGAATATGTTTAGAAGTATCAATTTTACTAACAGTTTCAATTTTTCCTGTTTCTTTATTCTATACAGCATAATTTCCAACAGAATCAACTGCTATTTCATTTAATGCTCCATTAGCAGCAGCTACTTTATAAGCTTCATCATAAATTTCTTTACTTCTACTAACATTATTTAATTGCTACATAGCTCTCAAATACATACTAGCAATCTACTAAGAATTTAATTCTTTTCCAAATATTTCAGCTTCTTGTAAAACACCGCTTAATGTAGAGTAAATACTACTTACATCAACTTTAACTCCTTTAAGATCTTTAAACATCTTAATTAAATCAAGTACATCTTTTGATGAAGTATCTTTACTAGATGATGTAGCTTTTGAGGATGTTCCTATAGAATCTTGACTAACTGTTCTAGCAGTTTCACTTACTCCAACAGCAGGAGTATATATAGTAAACGGAGCTAAGAACTGTCCTCCAACTTGATATTTTCTTCTTCTAGTCCCATCTGGATGTGGAGCTAATGGCTATATTTTTCTTTCTTTTTCAGGATAACGTCTACACATCTTTCTAAAGTGGTCTACAACATCTTTAGTAGATTTATATAGAAGTTTATCGTCCTTTTTATATGTTATTTTAGAACCAGATTTTACAAATAATAATGGAAATGAACTAGAATATTTTCTATTAATATCTCTGTAATTTCTTAAATTTTCTAACTATATTCTTGTTTGTACTTTTTTAAGTTTTTCTTTAGCTTCTTTAACTCTTGGGTCACTTTCATTCCACAATCCATTTTCTCCACGAAGAGCATATAATTCATCAGTTGCTTTTTTTAATTCTGGATCATTTTCTAACTAAGTTTGATAAGTAAGTAAATCAATCTATTTATTATAAGCATTATCTTCTTCCATCTACTATCTCTTACGAGTTTCGATTTCCTTAAGATAATTATCAATAGATGACCACTATGCGGAATGTTTCTAAGCCAATAAAGTATGTTTTTTTTCATTAGCATCATTTAATGAAGCTAAATTAGTATTGGCTACTTCTGTTGCTCTTTGGGTATTAGCCCATTGATGTTGATTAGATTCATCAGAAGTTCTACGAATTTCTTGATTATCAGCTAAGTCACCTTGTGCTCTGAGTTCATCTCCAACTCTTCTGGCTTCTTGCATATAAGCCATCTATCTATCAGCATCAGAAGTAAATGGTTGAGCAGCTTTTGTCTATCCAGCAGCTGCTCTTCTGTAATATGCTTGTTTAGTAGCCTCATCACCAACAACTTGTCTATGTGTATAATAAGGCTAAATTAAAGTAGGTCTAATTCCCTTTAAAGCTTCATCATATACTCTAGCATTATTAATAAGATTTCCAGCAAGTCTTCCTGTAGATAATAATCCAGGAATCATTCCTCTTAGTCTTCCTAATAAATCATTTCCTTGTGGAGTTTCTTTTTTATCTCCTGTTGGACCACTTCCTATTTCTGTACTTCCTCCAGTTTGTTGAGGCTAAGGATTTAGTTTTTGTAGAGTTTCTGAAGGAGGATTATTAGGAGATTCCTATAACGGAAGTCTTTTTAATTTATAATATCCATCTGAATCATCTAAATATGTATCCCATCCTCTTTTATTGAGTTCTTGTTTCCAATTTCTAAATTCTTGTGAATTTTCATCCCAATCCCCTTTTCTACCAAGAAGTCTTCTCCAATCAGTTACACTACTATATAATCCATCTGCAACATATTTCTAACTTGGATTATCTCCAGATAATCTTTTTCCTGGAGCAGTAAAGACATTATTATTATAGGCATTAGCAATACCTAGATTATTATAATTAAAATAATCCTCTTCGTTTATCTAAGTACCCTAATTATTGGAATTTCCTAAATAATCATTTTGGTACTTTTTAACACTTTCATTAGAATAGGCTTTTTTCTTCCAAGCCTCATTTGCTCCTCCAGCTGCATTATAAATTTGTGAATGAGAATGTTGCATATCATTCAACCAATATCCATAATCATTTTTTTCACCATATTTAGATAACATATCTAATATATGTTGTGACTATTTACTATGAACATATTTATACCAATCTGAAGTTGTACGACCTATTCCAGTATTTCCCCCATATTGAAATCTAGGAATAATTTTCATTTCTTTATAAATTCTTTATATTGTTGTATTCTTTGTTTATCTAATCTTCCACCTTGTTTAAGCCAACCTTTTCGTTTAAAATCTTGAAGAATTTTTCCCAATTCAGTATTTCCTATTTTTACAGGAGAATTAGGTTTAATATTTCTTCTATTATTATTTATTATATCCCTTATTTTAGTCTATAATTCTTTCTATTGAGATTTTAAATAATTTCCTTCAATATTTCCCTTATAAATTAGATTAAAAGTTCCATCAGACTATTCAACAATTTGTAACTAGTGTCCATCAATGTTAGCACTTCCACTCTTTAATTTATTTTTAGAAAATTCTCCTCTAGATAATTTTTCTTCTCTATTTTTTACATATTCGTTATATTTTTGAATTCTTTCTTTAGACTACTTACTTATTTCTGAATTTTTTTCATTATTTCCAGAAGTTTCATTAGCTTTAGGAGTTTCAGACTATTGTTCTGTTGTTGGTTTTACTGAATTATTTCCTAAATATTTATCATATCTTCTAATATCACGATTACTTCCATTGAAGAATTTTTTTAACCATGTATTATTATGTTCTGACAAATATTGCTCAAATTCTTCATCTGACTTTAATGCTGAAGAATTTCTTGTAGTAGTTGTTGGAGTTCCAAATATTTCAGAATTTCCTTTTCCTCTGTATCTATTTAAATTTTCTCTACTCCAAGTTTTAGTACTAGTAGATTTAGACTATATTTTATATCCTTCAGGAATTTCTATTTCTAAATCTTTAGCTTTAGCTTCTAAATCCTCTGCTTTAGTTTTACTTAAAATTTTCTATTTTTCTTTATCTATAGGAATTTCTATAGTTTCTACTTTGCCATCTTCTCCAGTTTTCTACACTTTTAAAGTAGGAGCTGTTTCTGTAGAAGAAGTTGTTTTTGCTTTAGTTCTAGTAATTCCTGATTTATTTAATAAAGAATTAGAAGTTTCGATTCCTCTAGCTTTCATAGCAGATCTTTCAACTCTATTTCCTCTATTCAATTGATGATGTCCTAATCCTCCAATAAAGAAATATGCTAAATCCTAATAATCCTTAAGAGATAAATCTTCTCCTTTTTTAATTTTTTCTACAGTATCAAGAGCTCCTGGAGCATTAGCTGCCATAGCATAAGTAGATCCAGCTCTTCCAGCAAGTCTTATATATTTTTCTATTTTTGGAAGATATCCAGCTAGCTTAGAAGCAGCCCAACCTCCTTTTATCCATCCACCTGCTATTGGAATAGTACTCAATAATCCTAGACCGTGATCTAAGGCAGCCCAACCGGTATCTCCCCAAGTCCATCCTTCAGGATCAGATGCCCTATTATAATCACGAATTCCAGCAGCTATTTGAGATAGTCCAGCAGAGCTAAATCCTTCTGGATCAACAGCTGCTCCTAAATCAAATAATAATGCAGCTACTTCTCTCTATTCAGCAGGAGTAAATCCTCCTTCTGTAGAGTTTAAATAATTTTGTTGCTATTTATTTTTTAAAACATCAGGATTATTCTAATCTAAAATATCCTAAAAATTTACTCCATTATTCTATTGTCCTTTAGCATAAGGTTTAACAATTTGATTTGTTAAAGAATCCCAATAAATTCCATTTAATTCTCTGATTTTCTTAAATCTATTAGGATTACTTCCAAATCTAGGACCGAATGTAGCTAGTTCTTCTTTAGAAAGATTTTCTAAAGCATTATTTCTTTGTGCAAGTTTAAATGTTCCTACTAATTGTGATAATTCATCGCCATTCCATGAATCTTTAGCAGCTAACTAATTTAAATAATCTAAATTACTATTTTCAGGAGAAAGTGGACTTCCAGTTAATCCTTTACCATACCATTTTAATCCTCCAATAAGATTAGCATTATATGCTTTTCTTGCTGCTTCTGCTTTAGCATTAGCAGCCTATATTTTAGCATCTTTCTAAGCTTGTAATCCTCTATAGTAATTACCATAAGTTATTGGATTTCCTTGTTCATCAGTAGTATAAACTTCACCAGTTCTATTGTTAAACCAATCCTTATAGTTTATTCCAAGTTTATTTAAGGCAGGTGTATCATCATCAAGTTCTGGACTTCTCAATGCTCTTACAGCTTCTCCTAATCTAGATTTAAAGTCATCAGCATCCTTAAAAGGACTATCTTTCCAATTATATTCTTCTGCATTAAAATCTCTGTCTATACCTTCTAAATACTTAGCAAGAGCCTCTTTTCTTTTATCTGTTCCAACAGCTCCCGTTTTTTCATTACGAACATCATCTAATGTATTCCAACGATTCATATCAAAGGTTTTTCCATCAAATGCTTGTCCGCCAAATTCTTTATCTGATATATTTTTATAAAGAGTGCTTAAAAATGAATTGCTATCGAACGTAGGTAATTTAGCAATTCTTTCTTCTTCCTCCTTCTTTTTCTTCTCTTCAATAGATTTTTTAGTTGGTAATGACTCAGCTAATCTTCCAATAAAACTAGCTGCATCTTGCCAACCTCTTCTTGTATTTTTATCATATGTATTAATATCAAATGGATCTCCACCAAATGTAGTATAATACATAGATTCTCCAGTATCTGGATTTGTATATTTTCTAGTCCCTAAAATTCCTCTATTTAGAGCTAATTCTATAACTGCATCAAAAGCACCTCTACGAGCAGCTGACCAGGGTTGGGTACTAGAATAAGCTTTATAATCTCCTATAGCTTTTAACAAATCCTATTTACTAACCTATTCATCACCAAAATTAATGTATTCTTCTTCCATACGCTTAAAATATAAAAGGGTAACACGACTTGCGTGTCGTATTACCCTTGTAAATTACTTGTTTTCCCAACGAACTAATCTTCCACCCTTACGATAAACAGGTGCTTGACCTTCGGGTGCTGCAGGAGCAGGTTCACCACCTCCTTGAGCAAGCTCAACAAGTGCTTGACATACTTGTAAAGCTAATTGAGCATCTTGTGTTTGAACTGCCTGAGCAGCAGCCATTACAATCTATTCTAAAGGATCTCCACCTTGTTCAGGTGCTTGTTCAGGAGCTGGAGCAGCTTCAGGAGCAGGTGCTCCAGCTGGAATTTCTCCACCTTCTTGTAATTTTAAAAATTTTCTGTCAGTAATTTTCATAATTTTATCGATAAATTTTAATTTGTTAAAAATAACCAATATTGGTCGTATCTTTCTAACTAATTTATATGTTTCATTTAAAAAGTCAAAATCTTAATTATTCTTCCTTATTAATAGTCTTAGACCATAGTCCAGAAGGAATTACATCTACTCCATATAATCCAAGACATCCAATAAATACTACATTAGCAAATTCTGGAATATCTTTTTCTTGAATGTATGCAGCAATTAATATTCCAAAACAAACAAATGCTCCTAATAAAGCAATTATTCTTTTAGAACTAATTCCACCACTATTTCTTAAAAATATAGTACGCCAATCAAATTTTTGTAACTACTTTAATTCTGAATTACGATATCTTTTATCCATAATCTTTTAATGCTCTTTCTATACTATATCCACCAAGAGAAAAATTCTTTTTTCCATCGAGAACCATTCTCATAGATTTTGGATACCACCAACCTAATGCAGCTATTTGTGCTTTATTATATCCATTTTGAAATAATTTTTCTGCTTCAGTAGTACTAAGAATATGTCTTAAATATTTTGTAGCAGCTCTTACTTGTTCTTTCGGATCATTTAAAAATGATTCTTTATCATAATTACTATAAAGTTTTCTTGTACTGTCTATAAACTAGAAATATCCAGATGCAGTAGAAGAACTACTCTTAGCTTTTTGTTTAAAATTAGATTCTCTTTTTGCTTGTAATAGTATAAGACTTTTCATTTCTGGATCTTTTAAATCTTCAAATCCTTTTTCATTAGATACTTCATCTAGTAATTTATTAAAATTTTCTGGACCCTATATTGTAGTAAAATTATTAGATTTAACTTCTTTATTAATTTCTCCGTTGTCCTCCTTAGGAGCTTTTGTCATTTCCATATTCTGTTGTTCTTTAGGTTTTTCTATTTGAGAATTAAGTACTAAATCTTGAGGCCATAAAAGTCCATTTCCGTTCTAATCCTATATAAATTTAAATCCATCTGGAACTTTAGTTCTACCAAATACAGGATCTTCCATATAATCAAGTTCTTTCTAAGTATAGGAAGGTTTATAGATAGTATTTTCAAATAATTTACTATAATCAACTGCCATAATTAATCCTCCTTTTTCTTACTTTCTGGACCATCTACATATTCAGCAGGACGTTCATCCTATCCTTTAAGCACTTTAAACATATATTTTCCAAGTGCTTTATAATCTTTATCTTCTTTAGAAGCATTAGCTTTAAGTGCTTTCTTTATTAATATAAGAGTTTCACGCCTTGAAACAATACGTTCTCCACCCTCCAAATGCATTTGTGTACTTCCATCAGGAGATAATACTTTCATTACATAATCGTGAGATTCATCATCATCTAAATCAGCTTTATCTCCAGGTTTTATTCCAGAATCTGCATTAACTTCTAATACATATGAAGCAATTCCTTCTATTTTATCATCTTCTGGATTTCCTCTTTTAACATCAAGAACTTTAAATTCATCGTCCATAAATACCATATCAAGAGGAAATGGAACATTGTGCATATGAAAGAAAGTTTCAACAGGATTAGATTCATTAATTACAAACAACATTCCTTCGTCTTTTGGAAGAGATTTAAAATTCTAAAGACCTTGCTTTTTCTATTCTTCGGATTTAGCAATAAATATATCATATTCCTATCCACCAAGAGTTATAACTCCTATATTTTTAGATTTTCTACCTTCTATTTCCATATTACATTTTCTCCTATACTTCTTCTATAAGTCCTGTTCTATCATCTGTATTAGTTAATAATTCTTTTACAAGACGTTTTCCTACTTTAATAGCAATTTCATCTTTTTCAGAATTACTTGTTTCTTCGGAATTAAACTTTTTAAGATTATTTTCTATAAAGTCAGTTAAATCTTTAGTGAAGATTACTTCATTCTTTTCTATTTCAGCTTGTTGTTCTCCATTATTATCAACTACAGGAATACCTTTAGCAGTAAAATCTTCTCCTGCACCTTCCATATTATTTTTACGAGCATGAAGAGCACCTTCTGGGATGACATTCATTTGTCCTCCTTGCTTAAAAGCTTGTGGAATTTTATCAAATCCTTTATAATAATTTTTATAATTTTTAGTAAACCAATCAGCTGCATCATTTGATGGAAAATAAATATAATCTTTATGTTTTATTGCTGATTTCCAGGCTTTTTCTGGATTTCCAGATAAATCAACAAGTTGTCCATCAATTTCCTATATTTCTGGATATACTATTGTTCCGGTTTCATCTTCAGACCAAGCTAATTTAAAATTGTCCCAAGAACCGTCTGGATAAGTTATATATTTTCTATTTGGATCTTGTAATCGTTTAGCCCAATTAGTATTGGAATTTTTAACTAAATCAAAGAGATTATCTTTTCCAATATTTTCTTTTGTTAATGGACCAATTGTTCCATCACCTTTTTTATACAAAGGAGTTCCATCATTTAAATATCCTATAGGCTCTTCTCCACTCTCTTTAGAATCTAGTTTTGGTTTTCCACCTTTCTAAAAACTGTCAATTAACTCTCCACCCTATTCCTTCTAAATGTTGAACCATTTCTAGTCCAAGGTATTTTTATTTTGTAAATTTTTAGTATATGTCCAGCAATCTTTTTCTTTATTGAATGTACGCACATAACCACCAAGTTTAAGTTCTTGTACGAGAGGAATTACATCATTATCCCATACTCTAATATCTTTAGCTACAGTTTCATTATCTTCACCTTTATTAAGATATTCATATTCATCTGTCTCTTCATTATAACCAATAGAAGGTAATTTAAATTCTGCTTCATTTATAGGTTGAATTAATCCTTCCCATAAAGCATGTTCATAATCCTTAGGTTGTCCATATAATTTCCAAGCAACCTCTAGTCTATAATTATCTCCAATCTGCATTTCTTTAGGAAGAGACTTTTTAAATTGTTCAAAAGCTGAACCAACAGGTTTATTAATTTCTTTTGATTTATTAATTATATTTTTTAATCGTGAGCGTTGCATAATATCATTTGTTTATTATCAATTAATGCAGCAGCCGATAATAATCTCATTCCCATATTATGGTTGGTTGCATTATTAAATATCTTCATTCCTTGTTTACCTCTATATAAAGGCTTCCATCCTCCCATTATTTGTTGAGCATATCTCTAATTATTTATAGAAGACATATACTAACTTCTAATTTTCTATAATTCATTTTGGTCAGCCATACTTAATATCTTATTCCAAGCTTGATTTGCAAAATCTATATTATCCTAAGCATCCCCGTATGCTCCTCTTGAAAATAAACCATAAGTTTTTCCTGCTTCCTCTCTAGCTTGATCGAATCTATCGTTTAAATTACCAAAGGAATTTCCCATAAATGAATTAGTCTTTTCATAATTTTGCCAAGATTGATTTTTAAAAGTATCGGTAGTTTTAGCTCCAATCATATTTACCCATTTTACTGGAGCTGGCATAAAAGCAGAACCTAAAATAGCATCCTATATTGTCATTCCAGATGTAGAACCAAATACATTAGAAAGTCCTTTATTTAAAGCCATCATTCCAGAAGCAAGTTGTCCCCATCCAGGAATTGCATTAACAGCCATTGTAGCAGCATCATATGTAGCATCTCCAATTTGAGTAATTGTTCCATATTTACCACCATATTCCTTAGATGGACCAGTTGCTGCACCTAATGCAGAACCAACAACTTGTGCTGCTAGACCATAAGGATTTATTGCTGCACCATATTTAGTTACTTTACCAGCACTATCTATAACATTAGCTGTAGATCCAAATAATGCAGAAGATTTACCTAATATACTTCCACTCTTAATTAAATTTCCAAGAACAGTTCCACCAACAGTTCCAGCAAAAGTGGATGCCCCAGCTCCTAATGCTTTACTTAATTTAGAATTACCTCCAAGAGAACTAATTCCTTGTCCTAAGTAATTGGAAACCAATCCTACTCCAGCTCCTGCTAGGGATTGCCCCACATTTTGAGACAATCCACTAGTTAAAGCCTATCCTTTTAAAACATTATTAGCTAAGGTATTTGTAGCAGCAGTTACTCCAGAGCTAAATGTGTTTCCAAGAACTCTTCCAATTTCACTACTATTATCTTGATTAAATAGTCCAGAAAACTAATCTCCCATATAATCACCAAGAATATTAACTCCTGAACTTACAACATTTCCTAAATTATCATTCCGTACACTTATACTTGACGGATCACTTTTTACTACTGCCATAATCAACTATAACTTCTATTATATAAAGTAATTACACTATGTATGATAGCTAAATTCTTTCCACTGTATCTAATTCTAACTTTCATCCATTTATCTCTAATTCTAGCTTCTTTTCTAGCAGTCCATTCGCTTGTGTCTATAAACTTAGATAAACCAGTATATTTAGCTGCTTCATCATCTGACTAACCGGTTATTTCACTATCATGATGAATAGATGAATAATCAACATTATCGTCTGGATGATTTAATCTTCCTGTATAAATATTTGGTAAATCTTCTAATAAATCACTTTCACTTAAATTATATTTTTCTAAATCGTTTGGAACATATTGTGAATTTATAACTATAGGAGGAATAGGAGGATTATTATTTCCAGCCCAATCACTCATAGGTCCATCATAAGTTATATCATAATAATTATTATACACTAAAGGCCAATCCACTTCATTTTTCTAGTTAAATATAATAGAAGGAATCTATACATTCCATCTTCCTTCTTTATAATATGAATTTCCTCTTAATCTTCCAACTAAATTTATAGGATTATTTTTAACATGGACTACTACATCAAATTGATTTAAATCTCTATCCCAAGCTATTTCTGATCCAGATAAATTCTAAAAATCATAAGTAGCATCAGAACTTTTCATTAAATGATATTTATGATATATATCATTATAAGTATCAATCTTTTCATAATATAGAGGAAATATAGTAGATTTTTTCTATCTTACAAGACCATGACTTTCAATAGGATATACTTTATCAAAATTAAATTTATTATTGTATTGGTCTTTATACTATTCATAAACTCTACCTGTATTTTCATCAGTACCTCCTCTATAGTGTTGTTCATGAGTATAATTATTAGCAGTTACATCAGTAAACTTTCTATTATAAAGAATATCAGAACCAAGATTCTAGTATAAGTTCTTTGTAGCTTCCTATCTAAAATACATTGTTCGTTTATCAGAAGAAAATTCATAGTTATCTCCTTCTATTTCAAAATGGAAAGACTCTGGCTCTGCTTTATTACTAACAATTATAAGATTATTAAATATTTTCTAGTATCCTACATTTTCATTTACTACAAATTCAAATTCAAATGGATGATATTCTCCATACCAATGAGTTGGATATAAGTTTTCTTTAATGTTAAATATTCCAGCTTGTCCATGTAAATAGAAATCTGTAGTAAAATATTTTCCAAGAATATAATAATATTTATTCTTAAATGTTAATTCTGGATTATCAAGTAATTGTTTTAAAGTAATAGCAACTATTTCAGGTTTAAAGTTCAAATCTGAGCTTAATCCATATACATTTAAATCAGATATTATTCTAGGCTCAATGTACAGATACATTACTTTATATTTAGCAAAATGACTTCTAATTTTACTAATAGCATCATTATCTTTTGGAGCTAATACTATTCTAGGAAATTCTTCTATAGTAGTTCCATCTTTTAATAATATACGATGAAATCCACTTTGCTTTATTTCAAATAATTTATAATTATTTTGTCTATCTCTTAATAATCTAAAAGTAACATTAGGTATAAATTGTAAATTATAATATGTATCTAATATTGTCTCTCCGTCAGTTGTTATAATAGTAGATGAAGATGCTCCGATATCTCTGTAATATAATTCAATTTCATTTATACCAGATTTATCTTTATTAGCTGTAGTTCTTATCCATCTAAATTTACTTTTTAGAGTATCGCTAGAAATCCACTATATGTTAGGAATATCAGGTTCAAATTCTACATCCCCTATATCTGTATTAACAGTTTCCTCTTCTTCATTATAATCTTTTAAATCAAGAATAGGAGAATTTAATAACACACCATAATTACTATCTATATTATAATTACTAGTATATAATAATGATAATGCTTTAGATGTATCTCTATTAAATGTAAAGAATTTTGTATCAATGTTTTCAGAATAAGATGGAACCCAACTATAGAACGTTATAAACTATTCTAATAATTCATTATAACATAAGTTCCATACTTTTTCTTCATCTTTGTATACATCATCATAGAAAGTAAACATTACATCCTTTTTATTATTATTGTAATGTGTTTTTACATTTTTAAGTCCAATAATTGGATATAATTCTCTTTCACCTAAAGTTATATTATCAATTAAGAATTTATTAACTTTAAAATCAGAAAGTAATTCAACGTTTTCTCCTTTTACTCTCCATATTTTCTTAGCAATTGTATCAACTCCATAAACACTTCCAGATTCAGTTTTTACTACTGATTCAGGCCATTGTGTTCCATAAGTATCAGTAATAATAGTTAATTCTTCTGGAAGAACATTACGACTATTGATAAATACAGGTTCTCCTTCTCCTGTTCCAGCTAATATTCTTTCATTAATTACTGCTAATCCTATACCATGTTCAAATACTACTAAGATGTGTCCTTCGAAACCTATCAATTTCTAGATACTTCCATATTCCTGTGAATAATCTCTAAAGTAAGTTGATAAAGAATCTCTATAATTATTTTTAAACGAATCTTGAATAGAAACAGCAGAATATTGAATTCTATTTGAGAATGTATCTTTTATATAGTTTATATCTTGTAATGTAAAGTAACATTTATATCCAAGAGATGCTCTAAATGCATCATTATATAAATAAGAATCAGGTAATTTGTTATTTCCTCTCCATGCTAATTCACTCATCGGATAATAAGATCTAGGAGAACCCATTAATGCTTCTTCTGATACATAAGAATGATCAACAGAACGTAAAGCATAATTTACTCCACTCCTTAATTTTATAGTAATCCAACTTCCTAATTGAACAGCATTAATATCAGAACGAGATATATTTGCCCAATCTTCCTGATTAGTTACATTATAATGATCTTTCCAAGTATTTTTATCTATTATTTGATCATTATTAGGAAGAGAAGGATCATTAAAGTTTCTGTTTAATCTATAAGTAAATAAATTTACAAAACAATCTCCTCTCCAACAAGTAACTGAATCAGTAAACTATTCAAAATTATATCTGTCAGAAATTGCATAGAATGGTTCGGATGAATTCATTCTGTTAAGATATTCCTATTTCTAATTTAGATCTGGATTATACTAATATATATTATATAATTGTCCAGTATTTAATGAAGATTGAGAATATATTGCTAGGTACGGAGAATATTTACCTCTTACAATATTAGTAGCTTTATTAATAGAATCAAAATCATCATCACCAGCATCATATGTACTTCTATCAACTTCAGCATATCCAAATCTATATACTTCTTCTGCTTCACCTATATTAAGTTTATAAGTTTTATTTCTTAAAGCAACTGTTGGAACATCTTCTGTAACAGTACATATTGTTACATCGTTAGTAACGATTGAATCCTTATTTGATGAAAAATATGTCTTAGCATCTTTATCTTCTTTATAAAATCTATGATTTTCATCATCCTAGATTAAACAATCATTATTTGTTATTTGTTTTAATACAAATTTATTTCCATTAAATATCTGATTATAATATGGCTAGTTAAGCATAAAGTCTGG
Source organism: uncultured Erysipelotrichaceae bacterium (assembly GCA_902780585.1). Classification (GTDB taxonomy): domain Bacteria; phylum Bacillota_I; class Bacilli_A; order RF39; family UBA660; genus UBA3789. The sequence goes on from CACZGA010000001.1 coordinate 79,311, forward strand.
ACATATTGCAGCATATGCGTGATTACTTATTGATCCTTCTGCATCTTTCTCACCATGATTATATTTATATAATCTCTCATCATAATCATTTACTATAAGTCTATCTCCATCAATATAAGGTATTTCTATTTCTCCTCCACCAGGATATTTTATTGTTCTATTTTTTATTTTACCGTGTGATACAAAACATTCAGTTTGATATATTAGATTCTCGTCAGATGACTTTTTTTTGTATTTAAGAACAGGAGCATTAAGTGTTTCATCCATAGGTAATAGATAACACTATGTTAATATAGTTGGAACACATTTTTGTCTTACAAAAAAGAATCCTCTTATACCTAAATCTTGTTTTAAAAATTCTTGAACTTCATCATCAATAAAAAATCTAATTCCAAATATTGTATTATCATCAAATTTTCCTTCATAATTAAATCTGCATACACCTTTACTATTTAAAGTATAATAAGTGTTCTGTGAATCGAATTCAAAGAATTTATCAGAATTCTTTATCCATCCATCATCATCAATTTCTATATATGTTCTCTTTTTATAAATATCAACTTCTTCAAACAAAGTATCAGTTTTATACATAAAACCTCTATCAGAAGTTAATTCTGTTCCTAAAGTATTATAGACATTAGATAATGTTCCATTTTGGTAAATAAAAACAACTCCAAATCTATAATATTCCTAATTAAAATATCCTGTCTTATTATATATATGATTAGAGTTATAATATCCTCCGTTTCCTCCTGTTATGTAATCATAAGTAGGAGTTCGTATATCTTCTTTTACTAGATAAGGAACTATTCTTAATGCACAATCCTATAATTCTCTATAATTATCAGTATTTTTTACAATATTTCCAAAGAATAATATATTTTTACACTAAGCCTAAGTAAGAATATGTTTAGGATTAAATCTTGTAAAGTTAATTATATTAGGATCAATATCTTCTGTATTTTCGTTTCCAGTAATTTGTAAATATGTTGAACTTGAATTTATAGGATATTTTTTATAAATTTTCTTTCCTTCAAATACTCTATTCTACTAATAATCAGCAAAATATCTAACATAATAAATCTTAAAATAGTTATAAGATTTATCCATATTAGTTAATTTAAATTTTATTCCTTTATTAGATGATTCATTTTTAATTCCTCCGTTCATAGAGAAAGGTTCTGCATCTCCTCCTATAAATACTGGAATTAATCCAGATTCAGAAATAAAATCTGATTCGTTATCATCAGCATCACAATAAGTAAAATAGAAACAATACTATCCTACTGGAAGTGATCCTCCTATAAATCCTTTATATTCTATAACAGGATTTGTTTCATACTAGAAATATAATGAAGTATCTTTATCAAATGTTTTAGAATTGTATATATTTGTATCATTTTCTCCAATTCTATCAACAATTTCATATGTATTCTTTTCTCTAACAGAGAATCTAGAATTTATTAATCTAGGTATATTTTTGTCATCATTTAATATTAAGTTTACAGAGCCATCGTATGATGGTTGAACTTCAATATCAACTGGGTGATTGATATCAAAGTTCAACTTATCTGTATCCATATCTATTAATGATCCTGCCGATGCATATAAATCACATGATTCAGCTTCAATAGCATCATCAACTATTATTCCATTTTTATCAAACCATAATTTGTAACCACTTCTATTAAAATATGATTTTAATATTTCTCCATTTCTTGGATTTAAAGCACAATTAGCTGGAATTAAATATTTATCATCATATAAATATAAGTCTACATCAGTCTAATAATTATGGAATGGATTATATTCATATGCTAAATACCCATTCTATCTTAATGTATTTAAATATACTTTTATATTGTTCATAATCCTCTGAATTGAGTATAACTTACTGCTTTTAAGTGTTCTCCAGCAAATTCTAAGGTTGTAATACTATGATTATCGCCATTTGCTTTTAAATATCTTGAAGAGCTGCTCGAAGAAGTTGAATCTGATTTATTACATATTAATGTATTATGGTTTTCATCCATATTATCTACTTTAAATGGAAGATTATCGTATATAGGAATTAACTTTCCATTACCATCATCTTTATATATTGTGGTTTCAGATAATTCATTATTATCAGAATCTCTAAACATATTTGTGAAAGTACTATTATTATTTATATACATTCCATTTATAGGATTAGTATATAATATTCCAGCAATAGAATCTTCAAAATCAAAATTAGACTTAATAGGAACAGTTATATCTACTCCATTTAAAAGCAATTTTTCTCCATCATCTTTATAAAATTTAAAAGGTAATATTTCCTTTATTTCATTATACTTCTTTTTAAATGTTATATCAAGATAACTATTTCTCCAATTATCAACATCATAATCTATATGAAGATTTATATTTCCTGAATACGGTTTGTTATAAATATAGTTATCCGAATCTAACGTAACTTTATTTAAAGTACTAAGACTTAAAGTTTTATAAAGACAAAAAACAATCTATCTTTGTGGATCTATAAAGTCCATTATTTGTCGTTTTACTACAGTATCATCTCTGATTATATTAGGAGTTTGTGGAAGTAATTTTTCATAATTTCCACTACCGTCGTCATTACAGTCATTTAAAAATAATTTATTATAAAGATCAACCTTTGTGTTATAATTACTATCAGACCAACTACCAATTCCTACATGAATTGCTTTACTATTATTAGTAGTAGCACTTCCAGGGAACGTATAAAGGTATGGATAATTACTATCTCCTCCAAAGACACCTCCATTAGAAGAATTTAATAAAGTCCAAGTTCCCTAACTATTTCTCCACCAAACCTTACAACTTGTTACTGGACAATAAGTCTATTGTATTCCACTATTAGTACCACCGACAGTACTTGGTCTAACTCCACCATATGGTGTAGGACTATTGCTATTTTGATTATTAGTATAAAATACAAATCTTCCTGAATAATAATGTCCCTCTTCAGTATAACTAAAATTACCAATTCTATTCATTCCATAAAATAAATATGCAAATGTATATTTTTGTTCGATATTATTCATCAAATTATACATTTCCATAATTTCATCATCATTGAAACTTTTATGTTTTTTATTATCATCATTATCATCTGCTTTATAATAAACACGAGCAGTTTTAATATAATTAGGATTACCAATATTCTCTGGTCTTACATTAGCATACTATTTAAAAGGAACTGTCCAACTAGTATGATTTATTACTAAAGCTATTACATGATCATCCTATCCAGGATCTTCATCATAGTTTGTTACGAAAAATCCAGTTTTGGATATATTATCGTCATTAAGTATAGTATTTTTGAAATCAAGACTATGAACTTTTACAAAACCTTTATTAATTGTTTTACTACCAGCTTTAGATAATATTCCATCTCTTAAAGCTATATTTCCAGTTATAGTATTGTTAGAAACTTGTTGATCTGTAATTTCTACTAAATCTATACTTTCATCAATAGTAGTATTTCCATTAGTAAAGTTTAATTTTAATTTAGTATCATTTTCTACTGAAACTTCACTACCATTACTTGCTGTTTCTATTTCGAAATCTCTTTTAAGCACAGCCTCTTTTAC
>CACZGA010000002.1 GCA_902780585.1 uncultured Erysipelotrichaceae bacterium
CCAAGTTATGCATTAAAATATAAAACCCCAATTGAGTATAGAACTCAATTAGGGTTCAACTAATTCTTTTTAAGTGTCTACTTTTTATTGACTAGTTCACTATTTTACACTTCTTATTTTGCATTACCAAATAATTTTAATTCAACTTCAACATTACCTTTTTCTAATAAACTAGTATCAGCAAGCCAAACTCTAAGTCTATAATTATCATCACCAGATTTAGATTTCTTAACTGAAGTTAAAATCATACTGCCTAGAGGGGCCCCTAACTCACTTTTTGACTTTAGCCCTTCAAAAGCCTTTGGTTCAAAAACAGCTGTATAAGTTCCACTTTTTTCTTGCTCCAAATAAACTTTTAAATCAGCATTAGTAATAGTAGTTTTGCTAGAAACTATAACTAAAGCAAGCTCATAATCAATAACAGTAGCATTATCCAATTCTGTACAAACAGAAAAATCTAAATATTCTCCATCTTTTAAACTACTTTTCGCAATTGTATCAGTAGTTGGAATAATATTTTCCAAATATAATCCCGAAGTATTACCAGTATAATTTAAAACTAGATTCCCACCATTTTCTTCATTCTCCATTACTTCTCCTTTTCTATTTGAGAAAGCAATAAAGCCCACAATTACAATAACCAATAATAAACAGCATACCCCTATAGAAACAAGCCAAAAAGAACCAGAAATTTTATTTTTCTCCATCAGAATCACCTACTTTGCACGTACATCAATATCTATTTTAAAAGCTTCCGTATCATTTGAAATTCTATAATTATCAGATAACCACATATGTACTTTTATAGTTTCAGAATCATTCCCAGCCAAAACCCCCGTATATAGCACTTTCTTTGTAGTATTACTATTATAATTTGGAAAAGAATGAAAAACAGGAACTGTATTTAAATCAAAACCATTTAAGGGACTATTATCTTCATTAGTTAAATATATTTTTATATAATTATCACTAATTTGCTTATTATCAGTAGGTAACCTAGTACCAAGCACTTCATATTTTACCTTTTTATTAGTAATATTTTTAACTGATAACTCTAAATATCCTTGAACTCCGTCTTCAGTACCTTCTCCATTAAATTTCTTTCCTAAAGCATCCGCAACCGGTAACTTATTCTCTATTTCAATAATATCTACATCATCATATTTTATAAATAATTGATCTTTAGCAGGAATAGAAGAATTATTATTTTTACGATAATTACTATAAATCAAGACAAAAAAAACTACAATCAAAGTAATAGAAATTAAAACTAGCTTATTTGCTCTTTTTGATTGTAAATGCATCATATTTCCTCCAACCCTTTATTATCTTTAAGATACCATATTTTCTATTTCAAGTCAAACAAACAAACCGCATTTTTACTAGTAATAGAATCAACTTCATTAACAGAAACACCAAGTATTTCCGCAATCCTATTCGCAATAATTGGAATATACTTAGAAGAATTCACACTTCCTCTAAATGGCGTAGGTGTTAAGTATGGAGCATCCGTTTCTAAAATAATAGAATCAAGACCAATATTTTCTACCACTTTATATAAATTACTATTTTTAAATGTTACTACTCCACCTATCCCAATCTTATAACCCATAGAAATATAAATTTTAGCAGTTTCAATACTACCACTAAAACAATGGATATCACCTATAACATTAGGATATTGCTTTAAAATTGCAATAGTATCCTCCGTAGCATCTCTACTATGTATAACTACAGGCAAGTGGTACTTTTCAGCCAAAACCATTTGTTTGTGGAACAATTTTTTCTGTAGTTCAGCATTTTCCTTACCATAGTGATAATCTAACCCTATCTCACCAATTCCTACAACATCATTATTCCGGATTTGCTCTTCTAATAAATCAAAATCACTATCAGTTATTAAATCAGCCTCACTTGGATGATAACCAATAGTAATATAAACATTAGGATATTTAGAAGATATTTCTAATGATTCAACAATAGAATCCTTTGTACAGCCAGAAATAATAATTTTTTCAACACCACTATTAATAGCTTCATTAATAATTAAATCTATATCATCATAATCTTCCCTAGATATATGGCAATGTGTATCAATCATATAATCACCCTCAAAAAAAGTATACCACAAAAAAGAATAAGATTTACTCTTATTCTTTTGGTACTTCAATTCTCATAAACAAAGGAGTAGGTTTTCCTAACTCATAATGATTAGAAGAACTATATACAAAATCCTTACAACTTGTATTTATTTGTTTTAACATTGATTCACTAGTATCAGGCAAGAATGCCTCTAAAAATACAGCACTTACTCTAATAGCTTCTAATAAATGATATAGAACAGTCTCTAATCTATCTTTTAAAGACTCATCTTTTGCTAAAATCCAAGGAGTAGTATCATCAATATACTTATTACTAGCTCTTAGTAAGTTAAATATTTCTGAAATAGCATCACTAATTTGTAATGAATCCATCTTTTCAGTAACTTTCTTTTCTAAATCATTAATATTTTGCAAAAACTCTTTATCTACTTCATCAGTAACATTTTTATCCTGAATATGCCCTTCAAAATACTTATTACCCATAGAAATAGTTCTTTGAACTAAATTACCTAAAACATTAGCTAAATCCCCATTAATTCTCTCAATTAATAAATCTCTAGTAAATACTCCATCACTTGCAAATGGTATCTCATGTAAGAAATAATAACGAACAGCATCTACACCAAATTCTTCTACCAAATCATCAGCATAAATTACATTACCACGAGATTTACTCATCTTACCATCACTCATAATTAACCAAGGATGACCAAACACTTGTTTAGGAAGAGGTACATCCAAACTCATTAAAAAGCAAGGCCAATAAATTGTATGAAAACGAATAATGTCTTTACCAATTAAATGCAAGTCACATGGCCATCTATAAGCAAACTCCTCTGAAGAATTACCTACATCATAACCTATATTAGTAATATAGTTAGTTAATGCATCAAGCCAAACATATACAACATGCTTTTCATCAAAATCAACTGGAATTCCCCACTTAAATGAAGTACGAGAAACACATAAATCTTGTAACCCTGGCTTAATAAAATTATTAATCATTTCATTTTTACGTGAAACTGGTTGAATAAAATCAGGATGAGACTCAATATATTCCTCTAACTTATCTTGATATTTACTTAGTTTAAAGAAATAAGCCTCTTCACATTTTTCTTCAACATCTCTTCCACAGTCAGGACACTTACCATCAACTAACTGAGAATCAGTCCAGAATGATTCACAAGGAGTACAATATGAACCTTTATATTCACCTTTATAAATATCTCCTTTATCATACATATATTTAAAAATATGTTGTACAACCTCTTCATGTTTTTTATCAGTAGTACGAACAAAGCGATCATAGCTTGTATTCATAATATCCCAAATACGTTTAATTTCAGCAGCTTTTTCATCAACAAACTCTTGTGGATTAACTCCCGCTTCTTTTGCCTTTAACTCAATTTTCTCCCCATGTTCATCAGTACCAGTTTGAAAATAAACGTCATAACCCATCATACGTTTAAATCTCGCAATAGCATCAGCTAAGACAATCTCATAAGTATTTCCTATATGTGGTTTCCCTGAAGTATATGCTATAGCAGTAGAAATATAATATTTTTTCTTTTCCATTTAATCATCTCCCCAAAAAAAATTATTATAAACATAAGGACGAACAATCGCGGTACCACCTTATTTTATAATAATTAATATTATACACTCAAATAGTTAACGCCTATATACGTTTATACCTACATATCGATATAAAAGTTCAGAAGCCATACAGAATAAATTGTTTATACTTCCTTTCACCTAACGAAGTTCTCTAATAATAAACGACATCATTCCGCTCTTCATCACAACATTTAAATACCAACCTATAATAACATAATAAAATAAAATATGCAATATTAATCAAAATCATTTAATAATCTAGAATTCTTCAAAGTAAATAAATACCTATCTCCTTGTTCTTTTACACTATTCATCAAAGTAGTATCCTTTACCAAAAACTTAATATCAAATGAATCCATTACTTGTTTTAAATACTGTTTCTTTAAAAACTTAGTAATTTCCTCTATAAAAGAATCAACATTATTATTATCAGCATTAGTAGAAATAATCTTATTAATATCTTTCAATAATTTATTATCAATAGATAAAACAACCTGTTCTTTTAATGATTTCTTTATTTTTTTATTTAAAGAATTAAAATCTTTTTTATAAAAAACTATAGTATCATCATCCTTAAATTTATCTACAATATCTGAAAAATAATCTATTCTCATCTTCTTTATTTTTTCACAGCAAGTAACAATATTCTTTCTATAACTATCAAGCATATTATCTAACTTACTAGCATCTAAAACAAACTTATACTTTTTAGCAAAACTAATCATTTTATTCTTAACAATATCCATTGAATCTAATGGAGGCTTACTAAATAAAGGAATTAAATCATCATTTACTAAAGCATTAGTATTATTTTGAATTGTCTCAATAAGAGCTTTTTTATAATTATTTACATGTTGATTTTTAATATCTAATAAAGTTTTTTCATCCATAATAACTATCTCCTAGTATCCTAAATGTAACAATCTAAAGTGCTTTAGTCAATAGACTTTCCAAATTTTGTATCAATTTTATCCAATAAATCTACTAAATAAAATATAGGATGTTTCTCTAATTTAATTATGTCTAAGACAATAACTAAATTAGTCCCTCTACTAATAAACCTAAACATATTAGAAACTTGAAAAGCATCCATAAATAATTCTTCGGTATCCATTTTTTCCACAACCTCCGCAGGGAAAACCAACTCAATAGAATTTCTATTTTGATGAACATTAGATAATTTTAAGCGACTAACTAATTTTTCAAACCATTCTTCGTACATATAAATAGTCATATCTTCATTTATCTTACCAAACCTATCTTCTAATTCCTGCTTAACAGCTAAGAAACTTTCTTTATTATCAATACTATTAATTAATTTATGAATTTCTATCTTTAAGTCATCTTCACTTACATAACTATCTTCAATGTGTGTAGATACATTAATAACTGGTTTAGCATTAGACTCTTCATCATTATCTTCAGCTTCTTTAACTTCCTTACCTTGAAGCCTAATAACCTCTTCTTCCAATATCTTTAAATATAAGTCAATACCAACACTATCAATAAAACCAGCTTGCTCACTACCAAGTAAATCACCTGCTCCACGGATAGATAAATCTCTAGTCGCAATAGAAAAACCACTACCTAATTCAGTAAACTCCTTAATAACATTTAATCTCTTGATAGCCGTCTCAGTAAGGTTTTTAAAAGGTTGATACATTAAATAAGCATAAGCAAACTTATCACTTCTACCAACTCTTCCTCTAATCTGATACAACTGACTAAGCCCAAATCTATCCGCATCCATAATAATTAAAGTATTAACATTAGGAATATCAATACCAGTTTCAATAATTGTAGTACATATTAATATATCAAAACGATAATTAATAAAATCATAAATAGTTTTTTCAAGATCACTTTTATTAAGTTGACCATGAGCAATTCCAATACGAGCTGATGGAATTAAAGATTGGATTTTAGCTGAAAATTCATTAATAGATTGAACTCTATTATATAAGATATAGACTTGACCACTTCTAGATAACTCCTTATAAATAGCATCTCTTAATATTTGTTTATTTTCTTCCACAACATAAGTTTGAATAGGATAACGATTAACTGGCGGAGTTTCAATTAAAGATAAACTTCTAATACCAACTAAAGACATCTGTAATGTACGAGGAATTGGAGTTGCGGTTAAAGTAAGTACATCTACATTAGTTTTATATTGTTTAATTTTTTCTTTATGAGAAACACCAAATCTCTGTTCTTCATCAACAATTAACAAACCCAAATCTTTTACTTTAACATCATCACTTAAAAGACGATGTGTACCAATAACCATATCAATAGTACCATCCTTCAAACCAGAAAGAATCCTATTAACTTCTTTAGGGGAAGTAAAACGATTAAGTATACCAATATTAACAGGAAAATTTTTAAATCTTTCCAAAGCGTTTTCATAATGCTGATTAGATAAAATAGTAGTAGGACATAAAAATAATACTTGTTTAGAATCTAAAATTGCTTTAAAAGCCGCTACAAAAGCCACTTCTGTTTTACCAAAACCAACATCACCACATAGTAGCCTATCCATAGGTGTAGGAGATTCCATATCTACTTTAATCTGTGAAATAGCTCTTTTTTGATCAACTGTTAAATCATAAGGAAAATCATTTTCAAAATCAATACTTAAATCACAATCTTTAGAAAAAGCAAATCCTTTTTTCATTTCACGTTCAGCATATAAACGAATCAATTGATTAGCCATATCGGTAACTTTAGTACGAACTCTAGCTTTAGTCTTTTGCCATTCCACTCCACCAAGCTTATTAATTTTAGGCGCAACACCCTCTCTACCAGAATATTTACTTAACAAATCTATTTTTTCCACAGGAACATAAATCTTATCAGTTCCTTGATATAAAACCTCTAAATAATCTTTTTCTACTCCACTAGTAGAAAGAGTCTTAATACCATTATAAACACCAATACCATGAACATTATGTACTACATAATCACCAACTTCTAATTTATTAACATCATGTAATGAAGTAGCATACTTATATTTAGTACCATATGATTTCTTTTTAATTTGATTTTTAAACAATTCATTTGCTGTTAAAACAACATAGTTTGAATAAATAAATCCTTGATTTAAATCTCCCTCAACAATATTAACTTTATTAAGTAAAATATTAGAAAAAGTAGTTTCCACAACACCCATATTTAAATTTTTTAAAAGACTACGAATATGGTGTTTTTTAACCACAATAATAATAATTTTACCATTTCGAATTTGAGTATTAATAAAATTATTAATTTTTTCAACATCTTCATAAAAAGGTGTTATAGATTTAACATTTAAATCTACCATGGAAGAAACAAAATCAAAATGAGTCATATTAGAAAAAGAAAAATAATACATTGGATAAAGAACATTTAATTCATTAAAATCAAACATATAATTTTTATCAAAAGAAACATCTTTCTCTTCTCTATAAGTAAGAACCTCATTCATTATATTTACATAACTAAGTTTTAACTGATCATAATCTTTAAAAAAAGTAATAACATTTCCCATATAATCAGTAATATTAGATACACTCTCATATAAAGGTAAATATTTTTGTTTACCATAATGTTCTTCACTAACATCTTTATTTGTCAAAAATTCAAAAAAAGGTTTTATACAAATAGATTGAACAGTTGAAATAGATTTCTGAGTATCAGAATCAAAATAACGAATAGATTCTATTTCATCATCAAAAAACTCAATACGTATAGGATTATCCTCATCAATAGGAAATATATCAACAACAAACCCACGTACCCCAAACTCTCCAGTTTTATTAACATAAGTATCTCGATAATAACCAGAAGATACTAATAAACTTACTAACTTGGAAGGCGCAATAGTGTCCCCAACATTTAATTTTAGAATAAACTTTTCATAATCAACACGTTTAGGCAAAAATCTTAAATACCCCATTAAATTAGTAATAACAATTTTTTTATTATTTAAAACTAATTGATTCAAAGTTTCTAATCGCGTAATCATCAAATCTGGTGACATTGCTAAAGCCTCACTAGTAAGAAAATCATCCATAGGAAACAATAAAACATCAGAATTATAATTAGCCAAAGAATTATATAACATATTAGCTTCATACAAAGAATTAACAACAACTAATATATTATTAGAAGTAGAAAGATATAAATGATTTAAAGACAAACAAAAAAATTCATCGGTTAAATTATATATACCCATGTCTTTCTTTGGTTTTAAATCAATTAAATCTTTAAAAAAATTCATAATATCACCTATTCTTCCGATTATATTTGCTCATAAGATCAGAAAAAGGAAGAATAAAATAATCATCCAATACAGCAGATATAGTATCATACAAAGAATTTAAAGTATCTAATTCAGTCTTAGAAAAATTACCTAAAACATAATCTTTTGTATCAATATCATTATTCTTAGAAATCCCAACTTTTAATCTCTTGTAATTTGAAGAATGTAAATGTTCTTCTATGCTTTTTAAACCATTATGTCCCCCACTAGAACCATTAGCTTTTAATTTAAAAACACCTATATTTAAATCTAAATCATCAGAAATAATTAATATATCATCTATACTAATCTGATAATAATCAACAATCTTACGAACAGAAATACCACTAAGATTCATAAAAGTAGTAGGTTTTAAGAAAATAACTTTATCATTATTAATATCAGTAATCAAATACTCTCCATCAAACTTCTTAGACCATTTTAAATCAATTTTTTTCTTGTTTAAATAATAATCAACAACGTTAAATCCAATATTATGGCGTGTATTATGATACTCTTTACCAGGATTTCCCAATCCAACAACTAATTTCATACTCTCACTTCCTTTTATGATACTCTTGATAAATAACAGACTTAGCTACATTTCTTTCTTTAGCAACTATTTTTATGGCCTCTTTTTCACTAATACCATCGTCTAAATAAACTTTTACATGTTCAAGAACATCAAGATTACTATAATCAACAACCTCTTTATTCCCTTCTATAACAATCACAAACTCTCCCTTTAATGAATCAACAAGAGGAATAATATTTTCTATACTATCACGAATAATCTCTTCATGTATCTTTGATAATTCTCGACATAAAGAGATATTACGATTACCAAAAACATCTAGCATACTAATTAAAGTACTTTTTAATCTATGAACTGATTCATAAAAAATCAAAGTATAAGGAAAAGCTTTTAATTTTTTTAATTCTTCAATTTGTTTGCTACCCCGATTATGTAAAAATCCATAGAATAAAAAGGGTGAAGGTTCTAAACCAGAAACCGTTAAAGCCGGTACAAAAGCTGTCGCACCTGGTAATGAAACAACAGAATAACCATTTTCAATTAAATGTCTAGAAACAAAAAATCCAGGATCACTTATAATAGGGGTCCCTTGATCAGTAACTAAACCAACATTTTTACCTTCTTTTAAATAACTAATAACTGTATCAGCAATTTTATTTTCATTATACTCATGACAACTAACCAACTTAGTATGAATATCATAATTTGCAAGTAAAATACCCGTATTTCTAGTATCCTCACAAAGTAAAATATCTACCATTTTTAAACAATTTAATGAGCGAATTGTAATATCTTCTAAATTACCAATAGGCGTAGGTATCAAATATAAACAAGGCTTGCCATCATAACTTTTTTGTATCACATTATTACCTCCCTCTGTAACCTATCATATTCAGCAGTCATTTTACCATCTAATTCATACTGAATTAGTGGCTTATCAACAATTAAACCTGGTTTACCACACTTTTGAGCTTCAATATACACCAAAAAAGAAGGTTTTTCAACAGTTTCATGTACAAATTTAATTCTTTTAACCTCGAGATTATACTTTTTAAGTATTTGAATAATTTCAATTAATCGTTCACTTCTATGAACAAGACAAAAATTACCATTATCTTTCAAAATCTTTTTTGCACAATCACATAATTCATCTAAATTTAAATATAACTCATGCCTAGCAATAGTTTTTTCGTCATTTTTATTAAAGGTAGATAACTCCTGAACCTTAAAATAAGGTGGATTACACAATAACAAATCAAATTCATTTAAATGATTTCTTGAAAAATTTTTAACATCATCACAAACTATAGAAATCCGATCTTCCAAATGATTATACTTAATAGATTTTGTTGCTAAAGAAGCAATTTTTTCTTGTATTTCCACTCCAACAATATCTTTATTACACCTTCTAGAAATAATAATTGGAACTACACCATTACCAGTACAAAAATCTACAATTCTTTTATCTCTTAAACGAATTGTAGAATAATTAGCCAATATAATACTATCTAAAGAAAAAGAAAAATAATCAGAATTTTGATATATTTTTAAATCTTTATAACCCAAAACATCATCTAATCTTTCCATTATTTTTCATCCTTTGAAAACGTCACAATACCTTTTTCCTTTAAATCAACAGAATAAGTTTTCTTAAATATATCAACAGAAACAACTTTACCCATTCCCATTGAAGTATCAGCAACCAATCCAATTTTAGGTAAATCTTTTTTTAATTCAGTATAAGTATCATTTTCATAACCTAAACAACATAACAATCTACCACAAATACCATTAATTTTAGAAGGATTAAGTGCCAACATCTGATTCTTAGCCATATTAATAGAAACACTATTAAAATCTGTTAAGAACGAATTACAACACAAAAATAATCCACAAGGTCCTAATCCACCAATTTTTTTGGCTTTATCACGTACTCCAACTTGTCTAAGTTCAATTCTAGTTTTATATTTAGAAGCTAATTTTTTAGCTAATTCTCTAAAATCCACTCTATCTTCCGCTAAAAATGAAAAAACTAATTGTGAACGATCAAAATAGTAATATGCATCTACAAAATTCATATTCAAATTTAATGAAGAACTTATTTTTTTAGCATCAGCTAAAGCTTTTTCAGCAATAATATTATTATCTTTTAATGTTTTATTGTCCTCTTTATTTACTAAACGTAAAACTTTAAATAAAGGCATAGCTAGATTCTTATTATTTTCTTGATATTTTTCTTTTCGTACAGAACCAACCAATAAACCATTATCTGTCTCAAAAACAACATTATCCCCAACCTTTAAATCAATATCTCCTGGAGATAAATAATATAAATTTTTAGTAACTTCAGAACTAACAACAACAACATCCACCATGTTATTAACCTCCCATAATAAGTCTTGAAAACAAAGAATCAAGCCATAATTTATAATTTACATTATAATCTAACTTAGGTAACTCTTCTTCAAAGATAGATAAATAAGAAATAGTTTTATTGATATCAATCTTATTTAAAATCACTAATAATTCATCTGGAATAGATTGATTTTTTAAATAATAACAATCTAAATATTTAATAAAAACATTTTCAATTAAACGAAAAATATCTACTGCAGAACTTTTATCAATTAACACATTTTCAATAAGATAATTGTATTTAATAAACAAATCCTTCGGTGCAACAAAACATTTTAATAACTCCATAAAATTATCACTTAATTCAATATTAAAAGTATCTTTTTTAAGTGATAAAACCTGACAACGAGATAAAATAGTTTCCAAAACATGATAACGGCTATCAGTAAGAAGAATTGCAATTATATTATCCTCAGGTTCTTCCAAAAACTTCAATATAGTATTTGCTGAAGCCGGATTAAGCTTTTCGGCATTTTTAATTAAGTATACTCTTTTAGTATTAGATAAAGATTTATTACTAAATTCTTTTTGTAAATCTAACAACTGGCCTTTCTTTATATTATTACCATCTGGTTCAACCACAAATAAATCAGAACAACTTCCACTATCTATTAAATTATTAATAGAGGAGTGTATATTATTTAAATCTTCATAGATACAATCATTAAATATCATTTTAATAAAAGAATAAACTAAAGCTAAATCTTCATCATAATTATTAATTTCAATCAAATAAGAATGAGATAATTTATGATTAGAAATAACTTTATTAATATATTGAATATAATTTTGAACAATTAAAGAAACCTGATTCATAAACACCTCACAACGAAAATTACTCAACTTCTGTACGATCAAGTAGAGCTCTTTCCAAAGTTAAAGAATCAACAAACTCCATATCAACTCCTATAGGAACTCCACTAGCTAATCTAGTAATTTTAATATTTAAGTCCCCTAATATTCTTTTAATATAAAGAGCAGTTGTGTCTCCTTCTATTCCAGATTTAAAAGCTAAAATAATTTCTTCAATATCTTCTTCTTGTATTCTACTAATTAAAGAACCTAACCCAATATCTTCAGGATTTATACCATCAAGAGGAGATATTAATCCATCTAAAACATGATATTTACCATTAAATTTACCTAATTTTTCAAACAAAAACACATTTTTACTATCTTCAAAAACGCACAAAGAATGATGATCTCTACTTGTATCAGAACAAATGTTGCAAAGATTCAAATCAGTTAAAGTATTACATTTAGGGCACTTGTGGATAGAATTAACAACATTTTTCAAACTATTAGAAAACATATCAACTTGTTCTTCATCCAACTCAAGAACAGAAAAAGCAAATCTTTCAGCCGATTTTTCTCCTATACCGGGTAAATATTTAAAAGATTCTATTAATTGTTTTAAACTATCAGGATACATATATATTAAAACAATCCAGGAATATTATATTTACCTAGTTTTTGTTCATAAGCCTCATCAATCTTCTTATTTGCTTGACCAACAGCAACAACAATCATATCTTGTAAAGCTTCTATATCATCCTTATCTAAAGAATCAGCATCAATCTTAATACTAGAAAGAGATTTATCTCCCATCATAGTAACAGTAACCATAGAACTTTGTCCTGTAAATTCAGTATTTTCAATCTCACTCTTACTTTTTAACATATCCTTTTGCATAGCTTGCGCTTGCTTAAGCATAGCTTGCATATTTTGCATAAAATCACTCCTTATTCTATTTCTACAATATCTCCAAATAAATCTATTGCACTACTAGCTATTATATCATCTTTATCAGATTCTTCAAATATAACTTCTGGTTCAGGAATAAAATTATATTTAATACCATTTTTTAAGTTAGAAATATATTCATTTTTAAGAGAATTCCATTCATCATCAGAAATAATAGCAATTTTCTTAGAAGAACCAGTAATTTTTGAATAAACTTCCATCATTTTATCTAATATAGAAAGATTTTGTTTAACAATAGCAGTAGAATCATAACTTAAAATCATACTATCAGCACTAACAACCCTAAGATTAGAATCTAATAAAGCACAAACAATATAACCAATCTGTTGATCAAAGGTAAAATCTTTAAGTAAATCAAATAATTTAGCCTCATCCTTCAATAAATTCTTATCCGCAAAAGCTAAAGTATTATTAACACGAGCCTTAATAATTTCATCTATATTAATGATATTAGAAAAAGAACTTAAAGTATTAACAGAAGAATCATTATCAACAATATCATCATTAAAAACATCTTCATCACTAATTTTATCAGATGTTACAACAATAGAAGTATCAGATTTATCTATTTTATCATTATCTACAGAAGAATTCTCTACTATTTCTTCTTCATTAATAGAATTAGTAGTATTAATAGAACTATCAGCAATAGAAATATTATTAACTAAAACATTATCATTAATAAACTTTAAAATAAATAATTCAATAGAAATAATTGTATTTGAACTCTTTTTTATATCGAACATATTTTCGTTAACCACATTAGCAAAATTTTCAATTAAACTAACAGAATAATTAATATTATTCTTGTTTAAATAATAATCCACAAGTAAATTTCTCGTATAAATTAATAATTGATTCATAATTTGAATTAAATTTTTACCATTATAGTCAAACTTATGAAGTAAAGTTAAAAAATCAGATATATTACCAGTTAATATATAATCTAATAATTTAGATAAATCTGAATTAGAAACAACACCATTAATTTCATAGAAATCATCTAAAGTAATTTTTCCATTAGAAAAAGAATATAACTTATCAAGTAAACCTAAAGCATCTCTCATACCACCATCAGAAATATCAGCAATATTAGATAATACTTCAGGATCAATATCAATTTTTTCATTTTTACAAACATAGTCTAATCTATCAAATAAGAAAGAAGAATTAAATTTTTGAAAAGAAAATGTCTGACATCTTGAAATAATAGTCTCAGGTATTTTTTGAGGATCAGTAGTTGCTAGAATAAAAACTGCATGTTCAGGAGGTTCTTCAAGAGTCTTTAATAAAGCATTAAAAGCCCCTATAGAAAGCATATGAACCTCATCAATAATATATACTTTATATTTTAGTTCAGTAGGAACTAACGATATCTTATTTCTAAGTTCTCTAATTTCATCAACACCATTATTTGATGCCGCATCAATTTCTAAGATATCCATACATTCTTTAGAAAAAGAATATAAACAAGCCGAGCATTTTCCACAAGCACACCCATCCTTAGGATCTAAACAATTTATATTTCTCGCAAAAATTTTAGATATAGTAGTTTTACCAGTACCACGTGGACCAATAAATAAATATGCGTGAGAAAAAGAATGATGAATAATCGAATTTTTTAATGTTTTAACTATACTACTTTGACCAACGACAGAATCAAAATCCATAGGTCTATATTTACGATATAAAGCTTGATACATAATAAAACCTCCACAAATATTATAACAAAAAAAAAGAATTATTTCATTCTTTGTATTTTAAAAAAAGAACTTAATAACTTTTTTGATTTATCCACAGCTAAATTAGTATATAATTTAACCTCAGGATTAATATTATCACCTTTAAATATTGATTCAATAATAGATAAATTATTATCATCAGAATTAGATAAAGCAGAATAAACAGTTTTAATTCTAGATTGTTTAATAGCACTAGCACACATTGAACACGGATCTAAAGTAACATACAATTCACAACCATCCAATCTCCAATTATTAAGTTTTCTTTCAGCTTTCTTAATAGCAATAATTTCAGCATGATCTAAAACAGAGTTAGAAGACTCTTTTTTATTATAACCAGTAGAAATAATTACATTATCTTTCACAATAACTGCCCCAATTGGGACTTCATTAAGAGAAAAAGCTTTTTCAGCACATTTAAATGCATATTCAAAATATTTATTATCCATAATATTCACCTAAATAAAAAGTGCACATGAAAGGAGGACTTTAAGGCTGCTATTTTCCAATCCTGACCTGTTTCAGCCACTTTCATTGCACGAGATTATTTTATTATAAAAAAAAAGAAAAGTAAACAATTATTACTATAAAACAGTTAGATTATATATTAATATACTGAAAAAAATTAAATTCTTATCTATGTTTCACGTGAAACATTACACTTCTACTTCTATTCAAATTATTTCCCGGGAAATATTTTAATAATTCTACCTATGTTCCACGTGAAACATTGTGTTTCAACTTCTATTCAGATTATTTCCCGGGAAATATTTTTAGTACTTCTACCTATGTTTCACGTGTAACATTGTGTTTCTACTTCTATTCAGATTATTTCCCGGGAAATATTTTTAGTACTTTTACCTATGTTCCACGTGAAACATTGTGCTTCTACTTCTATTTAGATTATTTTCCGGGAAATATATTTAGTACTTTTACCTATGTTTCACGTGAAACATTGTACTTCTACTTCTATTCAGATTATTTCCCGGGAAATATTTTAGTACTTCTACCTATGTTCCACGTGAAACATTATACTTCTACTTTTATTCAGATTATTTTCCGGGAAATATTTTTTGTACTTCTACCTATGTTTCACGTGAAACATTATACTTCTACTTCTATTTAGATTATTTCCCGGGAAATATTTTTAGTACTTCTACCTATGTTCCACGTGAAACATTATATTTCTACTTCTATTTAGATTATTTCCCGGGAAATATTTTTAGTACTTCTACCTATGTTCCACGTGAAACATTGTATTTCAACTTCTATTTAGATTATTTCCCGGGAAATATTTACAACAACTTAATTATATTCAAATAAAGTATTAATAAACATTAAAAACTTTTTTCCACATAGCAATTAACCAATAAAAAACAGATACTAAATGTATCTGCTATAAAATTATTCAACTGTATTTTCAACAGGCTCTTCATCAATAAATTCAGAATTTTCATCATCATTATAAACGAGTGCAACAGTAGAGACTTTTTGATTATCTTTTAAATTAATTAATCTTACACCCTGTGTAGCACGTTTTAAAGTAGAAACTTGATCTAATGGAAGTTTAATAATAATACCACTATTAGTAATTATTAATAAATTTAAAGGAGCATTAGGTTCATGACATTTTAATGAAGTCATCATACCATTCTTCTCAGTAACGTTTAAAGCTTTAACACCTTTACTACCACGATGAGTAAGTCTATATTCATCAATTAAAGTTTGTTTACCATAACCATTTTCAGTAACAATTAATACGTGATGACCACTTTCCACAACCTCTGCACCAACAACAACTGCATCACCAAGGTCCATTCCTTTAACTCCAGAACTACTTCGACCCATAGATCTAACTTCATCTTCATTAAAACGAACTAATCTACCATTACTTGCACCAATAACAATTTCATTTTTTCCACAAGTGCTTTTTACGCTTATTAATTCATCATTTTCTTTAAGAACAATAGCAATTTTACCACTCTTTCTTATATTATCAAATTCTTCAATAGGAGTTCTCTTAACAATACCTTTCTTAGTAGCAAACATTAAATATTTACTATTTTCATCATTTTGACGAATACTAACTATCGAACTAATGTTCTCGTCTTTTTCAAGTGGTAATAAATTAATAATTGGTAAACCTTTAGACTGTCTAGAAAATTCTGGAACTTCATAACCCTTCATTCTATATACTCTACCCTTATTAGAGAAGAATAAAATATAATCATGGGTACTCATTGAAATTAAATGTTCTACAAAATCTTCCTCATTAGTAGACATTCCCTTTATACCAACACCACCACGGTTCTGAGTCTTATAAGTATCAGTTCTCAATCTCTTAATATAACCATTTCTAGTTAAATTAATAATAATGTCTTCTTCTGGAATTAAAGATTCATCTTCAATATATTCAATAGCTGTCATATCAATATTAGTACGTCTCTCATCACCATATTTTTGCTTAATTTCAAGTAATTCATTCTTAATTACTTCTAAAATCTTTTCATCACTAGCTAAAATAGCCTTTAATTCAGCAATTGTCTTTAATAAATCACTTAATTCACTCTCTATTTTTTCTCTTTCTAAACCAGTTAAACGGCGAAGTCTCATTTCTAGAATAGCATTAGCTTGAATTTCAGTTAATTTAAAGCCATTCATTAAACCGTTTTTTGCTTCCTCATCAGATTGAGAACCACGAATTACTTTAATAACCGCATCAATATGATCTAAAGCTATTTTTAATCCCTCTAAAATGTGAACTCTTTTTTCCGCAACGTCTAAATCAAATCTAGTACGACGAATAATAACTTCTTTTTGATAATCAATATACTTAACAATAATATCTTTTAATCCTAATGTTTTAGGAACACCTTGATCTAACATTAAGAATATGATTCCATAAGTAGTTTGAAATTGTGTATGCTTATATAGTTTATTTAAAACAACTTGAGCATTAGCGTCCTTTTTTAAAGTAATAGTTATTTTAATTCCATCTTTTAAATCAGAATGATAATCAGCTATACCCTCAATTACTTTATTATGAACTAATTCAGCTACTTTATTCTTTAATTCCAAAGTATTAACACCATATGGAACTTCATCAATAATTATATATTGTTTTCCATTTTCTTCTTCAATAGTAGCCCTACTACGTACTGTAATTGAACCTCTACCAGTTTCATAAGCCTTACGAATACCACTATTTCCTAGAATAATAGCACCTGTAGGAAAATCAGGCCCTTTAATATATTGCATTAATTCATCAAGTTCAATATCAGGCTTATCAATATAAGCTACACAACCATCAATAACTTCACCTAAATTATGTGGAGGTATATTAGTAGCCATACCAACAGCAATTCCTGTTGTACCATTAACTAAAATATTAGGAAATCTTGAAGGTAAAACCTCTGGCTCTCGTTCACTCTCATCAAAGTTAGGTATAAAATTAACCGTATCCTTATTGATATTTCTTAATAATTCAAGAGACATCTTAGAAAGCCTAGACTCAGTATAACGCATTGCTGCTGCACCATAACCTTCAATATTACCAAAATTACCATGACCATCTACTAACATATAACGGTAAGAAAAGTCCTGAGCCATTCTTACCATAGCCTCATAAATAGAAGAATCACCATGAGGGTGATATTTACCCATAACATCTCCAACAATTCTAGCACTCTTTTTATGAGGTTTATCTGGAGTATAACCAGATTCATACATAGAGTATAAAATACGTCTGTGTACAGGCTTTAAACCATCTCTAAGGTCAGGAAGTGCTCTAGCAACAATAACACTCATAGAATACTCTAAAAATGAGTCCTGAACTTCTTTTACTATATTATTTTTTTCTAATCTATCCATTTAAAACCCTCCTAAATATCCAAATTTTCAACATAAGTAGCATTGGTTTCAATAAATTCACGACGAGGTTCTACCTCTTCACCCATTAATTTAGAAAAAACTTCATCCGCTGCCATAGCATCATCTACTGTAATCTGACGTAATATTCTAGACTTAATATCCATTGTAGTTTCACATAATTCTTCAGCATCCATTTCTCCTAAACCTTTCATACGAGTAATCTCATACTTAGTATTTTGGGATAAACCAGCTAAATATTCATCTCTTTCTTCTTCATTTAAAACATATTTTATTGTTTTACCATGTTTAATACAAAATAATGGAGGTTGAGCAGCATATACATGACCAGCCTCAACAATAGGTCTGAAAAAACGATAAAACAATGTTAATAGAAGGACTCTAATATGACTACCATCAACATCAGCATCAGTCATGATAATTATTTTATGATATCTTAACTTAGATAAATCAAATTCTTCCCCTATTCCTGTACCAAAAGCAGTAATTATAGTACGAATTTCTTCATTACCTAAAGCTCTGTCTAATCTAGCTTTTTCAACATTCAATATTTTTCCTCTTAAAGGAAGAATTGCCTGTGTCATAGAATCTCTTCCTTTAATAGCAGATCCTCCAGCAGAATCCCCCTCGACTAAGAATATTTCTGAAATAGTCGCATCTTTACTCTTACAATCAGAAAGTTTTCCATAGAAATTAGTAACATCTAGGTCTCCCTTACGTCTAGTAAGCTCTCTAGCCTTTTTAGCCGCAACTCTAGCCCTACTAGCTGTCATTGATTTATCAACAATAACTCTAGCTTGATCAGGATTTTCAAGTAAAAATCTTTCAAAAGACTCAGAAAATATTTTATCCGCAATACCACGAACCTCACTATTTCCTAGTTTTGTCTTTGTTTGTCCCTCAAATTGAGGATTAGGATGTTTAACAGAAATAATCATAGTAAGACCTTCTCTTACATCCTCACCAGTTAAAGAATCATCTTTTTCTTTTAATAAGTTATTATTTGTCGCATATTTATTAAGGATTCTAGTTAACGCTCTTCTTACTCCATCCTCATGAGTACCACCTTCAGGAGTAGTAATATTATTAACAAAAGAATAAATACTCTCATTATAGGTTTCATTATATTGAAGAGCAACTTCTACTTTAATATCCTTTTCTTCACCCTCAACATCTACGATAGTTTCATGTATAGGAGTTTTGCTCTTATTAAGCATTTCAACATATTCAACAAGACCACCCTCATAATGAAATGAATCTTTCTTATCAGCTTCTCTTTCATCAAATAAGGATATTCTTAATCCTTTATTTAAAAATGCAAGTTCTTTTAAACGATTCTTTAAAATATCGTAATCATATACGGTAGTTTCTGTAAAAATATCATCATCTGGTAAAAAATGAACACTAGTACCTGTTCTTTCTTTATCACATTTATCAATTATTTTTAATTCATCATCAGGATGTCCACCATGACTAAAACGTTGATAATAAACATTGCCATTTTTATAAACCTTAACTTCAAGCCAATCACTTAAAGCATTAACAACACTAGCTCCAACACCATGTAGTCCTCCAGATACTTTATATCCTCCACCACCAAATTTTCCACCAGCATGTAATACTGTATAAACAGTTTCCACAGTACTTTTACCAGTTTTAGGGTGAATATCTACAGGAATTCCTCTACCATCATCCTTAACAATAATACTATTATCCTTACAAATAGTTACCTCAATATGTTTACAATATCCAGCTAAAGCTTCATCAATAGCATTATCAACAATTTCCCAAACTAAGTGATGTAGACCTCTAGAACTAGTAGTACCTATATACATACCAGGTCTTTTTCTAACAGCCTCTAATCCCTCTAATACTTGAATTGCTGAAGAATCATATTTATTTAATACTTTTTCCTCTTCCATTTTATTACCTACTTTCTATCAATATTGCCATTTTTCACATGAAAAACATAAGCATTTTCAATATATTTCTTTTGTATATTCTTTAAATCTGTAGTAGTAATAATACTTTGTATTCCATTACTACTAATTTTCTTTAATAATTGATTTCTCTTTTTAATATCAAATTCACTAAATATATCATCTAATAATAGTACAGGTGAAGTACCACAATACTGATTAAATATAGGAATTTCAGATAATTTAAATGATAAAATTGCTAATCTTTGTTGTCCCTGAGATCCATAGTATTTTAAATCATAATTATTATATTCAAAATAGAAATCATCACGATGTGGTCCATATAAAGTCATACCATAGTTAAGTTCTTTCATATAATTCTTTTTAAATAAATGTTTTAATCTTTTTCTAAGAGATTCATAATCATACTGTTCAATATCAATATTAGGAACATATTTAACTACAATCCCTTTATCTTTGGATATATCAAAATAATTAGAATCAATATTTTCATTAATCATTTCAATATATTCATGTCTTTTTTGATAAATAAAAATAGCTTTTTCTATTAATTTATCAGTAATAATATCCAAATAACTCTTATCTGCAATATTATTATTAAATAAAACCTTTAAATACTCATTTCTTATTTTAAGTAATTTATTATATTCATTATAGTTATGTAAATATTCCTTAGATATTTGTGACAATTGAATATTAAGTAAATTTCTCCTCACTGAAGGAGATCCTTTAACAATCTCTAAATCATCAGGAGTAAATACAATGATATTTAAATAAGATATATAATCAGCTACTTTTCTTATTTCAGTTTTATTAACAAATAATTTTTTATTGTCTTCAGTAAGTTCTATTTCCAATTTTGAAATAATTTTATCTTTTTTTACCGAACCATTAAGTTTGCACTTTTTCTTATTAAATTGAATAACATTAGGATTAACACCTATTCTATGTGATTTTGTAAGTGCCAAAAAAGTTATTCCTTCTAATATATTAGTCTTTCCTTGTGCATTATCCCCCACAAATATATTCATACCATCTCGAAATGAAATAGAAACATTCGAATAATTTCTGAAACCAACCAAAGAAATTTTACTAATTATCATTTTAACCCGTTTAAAAGACTCATATAATCACCTATCCCCTAACACAGTATCTCTATACACACAAACCTATTATACCACAAATGGCCCTAAAAAGCACAAAAAAATAGTTAAAATTAACTATTTTTATGATTTCTCAGAATCAAATCTAACCTAGATGCTCTAGATAATTGATTTTCCATAGTACGATAAGAACAATTAACTATAATTTCTCTATTATTATCAAAAATAACCTTAGTATTATCATATTCTACTCTTTCAATTTTCTTTACTCTTTTTAAAGAAATCCATACACAATCATCAGCTAAAGGCGATGTTGTAGGAAAAACAATTAAATTATTCTCATCCTCAACTACAATAGGTACTTTATATTCAGCCCCTAAAATATCTCTAGCTCCATTTTTCCTTCCTTCATAAGTACTACCAAAGTACTTACAACTATCCTCCATAATTTTAAAAGGTCTTTCTGAAATAATATAATTTGTTTCATCTTCATATACTATACTAGAATCTCCTTCATTAGGTACAATTGCTAAAGTACCCCTACTAATTTCATAATTCATATTAATCCCCCTCTGAAAGCTATATACAGGCTTTCACCTAATTTATAACACACTACTTTGTCGAAATTTGTCGAATTATGTCGAATAATAAATTTTATCCACAAAAAAAGTGAATAACTATTCACTTTAATTAATAAGTTCTTATTGGTAAAACTAATTGAGTTAAACTATCATCTTCACTAGATTTAATCAATATAGGCTTAATTTCTCCCACAAAATGAAGATCAATCATCTCCGTAGAAAAACTCTTTAAAGCCTCCATCATATACTTAGCACTAAATGAAATCTTTATATCTTCACTATTATTCTTTTGAATAGCCATTTTTTCCTCAACTCTACCTATTTCAGCAGAACTACTCTTTAATATTAATGTATTACCACTAGTTTCTAATGTAACAATATTCTTTTCTTTATCACTAGTTAAAATACTAACACGATCAATTACATTATATAAATCATTTAAGTTAGTACTAATAACCATCATTGAATCCTCAGGTAATAAATTAGAAGTATTAGGATAAGTACCATTAATTAATCTAGATTCAAACTTTAAATTTCCAGTCTTAAATAATATTTTATTACTAAAGACATGTAATTCAACAATCTCCTCATCACTACCTAATATTTTAGTAAACTCTAATAAATTATGACTAGGAATAACTATATTATAGTTTTCTTCACTAGATTTATCTAAATGAATAACTTTTCTAGCTAAACGATAAGAATCTGTAGAATTACATTCTAATATATCCCCTACTATATTAAAGTTAATACCTGTTAATACTGGTTTACTTTCTTCATTAGAAGAAGCAAAGGCTGTTTGATAAACAATATTTTTTAAAGTACCAGCTGTAACATCAATCTTCTTTTTACTTTCTTCTAAACCAATATTAGGATATTCACTCTCACTAATACCATTTAAATTAAACTCACTATTATCAGTATAAATAAGTATTTTTAAATCATCTATAACTTCTATATTAATAAACTCTTCAGGTAATTTACGAACTATATCTAATATATACTTACCTTGAATAATAATACTACCTTCATTCTCTATTTTAAAATCTTCATCATTAGTAGCTTCTATAGTAGTTTGAATAGTAATATCATTATCACTAGCTGTTAATACTAATTTCTTTTTCTTTAATTCAAATTTAACTCCTGCTAAAACTGGGATTAAGTTCTTAGTAGATATAGCTTTTGATACTTTACTTAAAGCATCTAATAATAATTCTTTCTTTATTGAAAATTTCATTTATAATTCCTTCTTTCTTTTATATATATTTCTATTATTACTGTGGAAAAAGTTAATATTTAGCATTTTCCCTTTAAAATCAATATATTTTTACCACTTTTCTTGTGGAAAAAATCTTTAAAATCTCCTATTTTTAAACAACCCCTATATCTTTTTTTAATTTTTCTACTATATTTGCTAAATCTTTATTAGTTTTAATTTCATTTTCTATCTTTTCAACTGAATGCATTACCGTAGAATGATCTTTTCCCCCAAATTCTGTTCCTATCTTTGGAAAAGATTCTGAAGTCATTGCCCTACACAAGTACATAGCAATTTGTCTAGGAAAGGAAATATTAGAACTTCTCTTTTTGCTCCGAATATCCTCCATTGATATTTGAAAGTATTCAGAAACAATCTTTTGTATTCTTTGAATATCGTTCTTTTCCCCTATTCCTTTACTTATAAAGTCTTTTAGGGCTTCAATAGCTAAATCTAAAGTTATAGCTTCTCCTCCCATTATAGCAGAATAAGCAAGTAATCTAGTAACCGATCCTTCTAATTGCCTTACATCTGGTCCTATATTAGATGCTATATATTCAATAACATCATCAGGTATATCCTGTTCAAAATTACCTGCAATAATCTTTTTCTTTAATATTTCAGTTTTTAAAGCATATTCTGGTGGATAAATATTAACTGTTAGTCCCCAAGTAAATCTAGTTCTAAGCCTATCTTCCAGTAGTTTTAAATCAGTTGGGGATCGGTCTGATGATATAATTATTTGCTTACTATCATTATATAAATTGTTAAAGGTGTGGAAAAATTCTTCTTGGCTTTTTCCAGCTCCTCCTAAAAACTGTATATCATCAATTAATAAGACATCTATGTTTCTATACTTATTTTTAAAGAAGTCTATATAGTTAAAATTAGTACCACTATCATCTTTTCTATTAGCTTTAACAAAATCTTGTCGAAACTGTTCACTTGTAACATAGAGTACTCTTTTATTAGTATTTTCAACAATATAATTACCAATAGCATGCATTAAATGCGTCTTCCCTAACCCACTATTTCCATATAGGAATAAAGGATTATACATGTGTCCTGGATTTTCAGCAACACTTAATGCCGCCGCATGAGCAAATTTATTACTATTACCAACAATAAAATTATCAAATAAATACTTAGGATTCAAATTATTATTAACATTTTCATTTTCTTTAAATCCTATATTTTCATTAGTAGAAGTTTTTACTTCTTGTTTTTTCTTTTCTTCCTCTTCAACAATTTCTTCATTTAGTAATAGTATTAATTCATAAGAAGTATTAGTAATTTCTTGTAATTTTGAAATAATTAATTCTGAATAATTATCAATTAAATGTTTTTTATGTATTTGCATCGGTACTATAATATAAGCTTTCTCATTCTCAAACTTATATAACTTAGTATCTTGAAACCATGTAATATAAGAGATAGATGATAAATCATTTTTTATTTGCTCTAATACTTTTGACCATACAATGTCATAATTCATGCAACCATCTCCCCACAAGATTCATTTAATAAAAATTATTCTACACGAGTTCACTCAAAAAAGGAACTCTTTTCTTCATAATTTTTTTTTATAAAGAATAAGCCCCATTTTCCACAAAATATTCTACCTAAAAAGAGGAAAAAAATATAGTAAAAATAACAAATAATATTATAAACATCTAATCCACAATATTATCCACATCATAATTTCTTTTAAATATATAATAATAATGAGTTTTCCACATTTTCCACAGATTTTTGTTAACATACATACTAATTAATAATCAACAGACCTGTGGAAATTGTTAATAAAAATAGAAATCTTAAGTTTTCATTGACAAAATAACAATATTATTATTATAATAATGTAGATTTATGTCTGGAGGTGGAACGAATGAAAAGAACATATCAACCAAACAATAGAAAAAAAGCAAAAAGATTAGGCTTTTTTGCTCGTAAGAAAACTAATGTATTGAATCGTCGTCGTCGTAAAGGACGTAAAAGTCTTTGTAAATAAAACACCGCTGCTAAACAGTGGTTTTTTACTATAAGGGAATGGTAGTATGAGAAAACTATATATTGTAAAAACTAATAAAGATTTTGAAAATATTATAATAAATGGAACCTGTCTAAAAAATAGGTATTATATAATTCATCATATACCTAATAATCTTCCATATGATCGTTTTGGAATATCTGTTAGTAAGAAGTTAGGTAATTCTGTTTTTCGTAATAATTATAAGAGAAAAATAAGATCCATTATAGATAATTATAAAAAACACTATAATAATAAAGAAGATTATATTATAATATTAAGGAAAGAAGCAATTAATAAACCTTACGACTTACTTGAAAAAGAAATGTTTTCTTTATTAAATGAAAAGAAGAAAGGAACAAACGATGAAAAAGAATAAAATTAAATTAGTAATAATACTTGTTTTATTATTACTAACAACAGGTTGTGCTAAAGCTCTAACCGATAGTAATAATAAAGCTGTAAAAAATGAAAAAACTGGGCAAACATTAATGTCTAATATATTATGTAAGCCAACAAACCCAGATACTACAAAGATTTATGAAGAATATAAAGTTGATCTTAGTAAACTACCAGAATGTTCAAAATTTAAAGTTACTTCTGGAAAATATGAAGGTCTATGGAATACATTTTTTGTAAAACCATTAGCCTTTGTCTTATTAAAACTAGGACAACTAGTAAATAATTATGGTTTATCTGTTATTATTATAAGTTTATTAATAAGATTTGTAGCCTACCCTATTACTAAAAAAACAGCTCTTCAATCAGAATTGATGAAAAAAGCTCAACCTGAATTAAATAGAATTCAAAAAAAATATGAAAACAAAAAAGATACTGACTCTATGATGAAACAAAATCAAGAAATGATGGCTGTATACCAAAAATATAAAATAAACCCTATGTCAGGTTGCTTATTTGCTTTCATACAATTACCTATCTTTATTGCTTTCTTTGAAGCTGTACAAAGAACTCCAGTAATATTTGAAGATAAGTTTTTGGGATTACAATTAGGAACTACTCCATCAGTTGGAATTACAAGCCCTACTCTTTATGCTTATTTATTATTAATGATATTAATCGCTGGAACTACATTCTTCTCATTTAAGATGAATTCAACTGGTAATATGGAAGATCCTACTATGAAAATGATGCCAACTATGATGTCAATAATGATAGTAGTAACTGCCCTATTCATGCCAACAGGCTTAGGAATATATTGGGTTACTTCTAACATATTTACTATAATTCAAAATACACTAGTGAAAAGGAGTAAAGAAATAAATGGAAAAGCATAGATACATTGGAAAAACAAAAGAAGAAGCAATTAATAATGCTAAAGAAGAATTACAAGAGGTTGAAGAAAATCTTTTTATCAAAGAATTAGAAACTACTAAAGGTGGCTTATTTAAAAGCAAAAAAGTAGAAATTGAAGTAATTGAAAAAAGAGAAGTAGTAAAAGATATTAAAGAGTACTTAATTAAATTATTAAAAAACATGGGATACTCAGTAAATATTGAAGTAAAAAATAAAGAAGAAGTACCTAAATATATAATATTTTCAGATAATGATGCTCTTTTAATAGGAAAGAATGGTAAGAATTTAAAAGCTCTATCAACAGTAGTAAGCCAATATCTAAATACTGAATTAGGTAGAAATTATAAATTTGTTATTGATGTTAATGAATACAAAGAAAAAAGAGAACATTCCTTAGAAAGATTAGCTAAGAGAGTTGCTCGTGAGGTTGCTACTACTAAAATAGAAGTAAAATTAGATTCAATGAATTCATATGAAAGAAGAATAATACACAACGTTTTAACAAACAACAAGAAAGTATATACAGAAAGTGAAGGCGAAGAACCAAATCGTTGTGTAGTAATTAAACCAAAGGAAGATTAATATCTTCTTTTTTTGTTATATAATAAGTAAGGAGTGATAAAAATGAATAGAATTATTATTAGTTTAGGTAGTTATTTAGAAGGATTATTGAATATGGCCTCCTCTCTTTCAAAAAATATAGGTCCATCATATATAAAGGTAGATTGCTATTTAAAAGAAGATTTTAAAGAACAACTATCAAAATATTACAAAGTACCAATAGATAAAATAAATCTCCTAAAAACAAATGAAACATTAGAATCTGCCCTATCTAATTGGTTTGGTAATGAAAACAAAATAATTGAATCAATCACCTACTGGTTTAATTTAAAGGTAAAAGGTGCTAAAGTTATATATTATTCAGAAGAAGAACTAAAAAGTATATTAGATAATAAACAAATGGACTTTTATTGTTTAGACGACCTATTCTTTGTAGAATCTAAAGAATATATATTTGTCTTTCAATTAGGTAATAACGAATAATTTTACACTTTTTACAGTAATAATAAAAACAAAAATAATAATAATAAAACTATAAATGTTATTATTATAATAATATGGAGTAATGTGTAGAAAAACTGATTATCTTATGTTATAATATGATAGTTAAAAAAGGAGGGATACTATGAATGATACAATTTGTGCCATTGCAACAGCCCAAGGAATAGGTGCTATCGCAATTGTAAGAGTAAGTGGAACTGAAGCTATAGATATAGTAAATAAGATATTTAAAGGTAAAGACTTATCAAAAGTAGAATCACATACTATTAATTATGGTCGTATTGTAGATCAAGAAGAAGTAATAGATGAAGTCCTTGTGTCAGTCATGAAAGCTCCTAAAACTTTTACTACAGAAGATGTTGTAGAAATTAATACTCATGGAGGTATTGCACCTACCAATAGAGTCCTACAATTATTATTAGAAAGCGGTTGTAGACTAGCTGAGCCTGGAGAATTTACCAAAAGAGCTTTCTTAAATGGTAGAATAGACTTGCTCGAAGCAGAAGCAGTTATGGATATGATAGACGCTAAGACTGATACGCAAAGAAAGATGGCTGCTAATCAAATAGATGGAAAAACATCATCATTAATTAATGATTTAAGAAGTGATATGGTTCAAATAATATCAAATATCAACGTAAACATTGATTACCCAGAATATGATGATGTTGAAATAATTACCCAAGATGTCTTAATACCTAAAATATTAAAATTAAAAGACAAATTAAGAAAAATATTAAGAGAATCTAAAAATGGAAAAATAATAAAAGATGGTATAAAAACAGCTATAATAGGTAAGCCTAATGTAGGTAAAAGTTCTCTATTAAATGCTCTTCTTCAAGAAGATAAAGCTATTGTTACTAATATAGCCGGAACAACCAGAGATATAGTAGAAGGACAAATAGTAATAAATGGCATTGTTTTAAATATGATTGATACAGCTGGAATAAGAGAAACAGAAGATGTTATTGAAGCACTAGGCGTAGAAAAAAGTATTAAAATGATGGAAGACTCTGATTTAGTATTTTTTATGTTAAATAATAACGAAGAACTATCAGATGATTTAAAAACACTACTGAAAAAGGTAAAAGGAAAAAACTATCTGATATTAATTAATAAAGTAGATTTAGATTCTAAATTAAACAGAGATGAATTAGAAGTTGATTCAAATAGGATTATAGAAATGTCTATTACTGAGAACAAAGGAATAGAAGAATTAAAAGAAAGAATAATAGAATTATTTAATTTAAACGAAATAGAAACAAATGACCCAACATACTTAAGTAATTCAAGAAGTATCAGTATTATAAAGAAATGTTTAAAGAAAGTAGAAGAAGTAGAAAAAGCTGTAGAAGAAAACATGCCAATTGATATGATTGAATTAGATATTAAATATATATGGGAAGAATTAGGTAAAATAAATGGTTCTACTTATGAAGAAGAATTGTTAGATGAAATGTTTAAAAGATTTTGTCTTGGAAAATAAAGATGGTGATAAAATGTATGAAATTATTGTAGTAGGTGGAGGACATGCTGGATGTGAAGCAGCATATGCATCTTCAAGAAAAGGACACAAAACACTTTTAATAACAAGTAATTTAAAAAATATAGCTGATATGCCTTGTAACCCCCATATTGGTGGAAGCGCAAAAGGTATTGTAGTACGTGAAATCGATGCCTTAGGTGGAATTATGGGAAAAGTTGCTGATAAGACACATCTTCAGATAAAAATGCTAAATAGTGCCAAAGGGCCAGCTGTACAATCTTTAAGAGCTCAAGGCGATAAAATAGCTTATCCCAAAGAAATGTTAAAAACTCTTCAAGCACAACCACAACTAGAAATAAAAGAGGGCATGGTAGAAGACTTAATAGTTGAAGACAACGTGGTAAAAGGAATAATCTTAGAAAATGGTGAAAAAATAGAATCAAAAATAGTAATACTAACAACAGGTACCTATTTAAAAGCTGATATTTTAGTAGGATCAACCCGTACCAGACAAGGACCACATGGTGAAAAACCATCTCTTCATTTAAGTGATAAACTAAAAGAATATGGCTTTGAAATAAAAAGATTAAAGACTGGAACTCCTCAAAGAATAGATAGAAAAACAATAGATTTTTCAAAAACAAGAGTAGAACCGGGAGACAATAAGTATTTAACATTTAGCTTTGACTTAGAACCACAATATAAAATAGAAGACCAAATACCATGTCATTTAACTTATACAACCGCAGAAACCCATAGAATTATTAGAGAGAACTTAAATAAATCATCAATGTATGGAGCACTAGACGATATAGAAGGAATAGGTCCAAGATACTGTCCATCTATAGAGGATAAAGTAGTGAGATTTTCTGATAAAGAAAGACATCAATTATTCATAGAACCAGAAAGTAGATATTACGATGATATGTATTTACAAGGCTTTTCAACATCTATGCCAAAAGAAGTACAAGAAAAAATGGTTCATTCACTACCAGGTTTTGAAAATGCTAAAATATTAAAATACGGTTATGCTATAGAATATGATGCAATTTATCCAACACAATTAAAAAATTCCTTAGAAACTAAAGTTTTAGAAAACTTATTTACTGCCGGTCAAATTAATGGAACAAGTGGGTATGAAGAAGCTGCTTGCCAAGGACTAATGGCCGGAATAAATGCCAGTCTAAAACTAGAAGGAAAAGATCCAATAGTATTAAAAAGAAATGAAGCTTATATTGGTGTATTAATAGATGATTTAATAACAAAAGGAATAAGAGATCCATATAGATTACTAACTAGTAGAGCAGAGTTTAGATTATTACTTCGTAGTGATAATGCTGATCAAAGATTAAGAAGAATAGGGTATGAAGTAGGCCTTATAGATGAAGAACAATTATCACGTCTAGATCAAAAAGAAAAAGCTATTAAAAAATGTCTAGAATGGTGCCGAGAACAAAAACTAAAAGTAACTAAAGAGGTTAAAGAAATATTTGAAAAAGAAAACTTTTCAATCCCAACAGCAACCCTTTCATTTGAACAATTATTATCTAGACCAGAAATAACAATTAGTTTTCTTGAACAATTTCAAACTTTCCCATACCAACCAGAAATAAAAGAACAAGTTGAAATATATTTAAAGTACAAAGGATATATTGAAAAGTCATATAAAGAAGCTGAAAAATTAATAAAATTAGAGAAAAAACAAATACCTGAAGATATAGACTATGATAAAGTTAGTAATATTGCCTCAGAAGCAAGGCAAAAATTAAAAGAAGTAAGACCAACAACAATAGCTCAAGCAATACGTATCAGTGGTGTAAACCCTTCAGATATCTCAATACTTTCTGTATACCTAAAAAAGGAGTATGGCAAAGATGAATAAAGAAGAGTTTTTAGAAGAACTAGCAAAAATAGGTATAAAACCCACTGAAGAGCAATTGTCTCAATTAGATAAGTTCTATCATCTTATGTTAGAATGGAACGAAAAAATCAATTTAACTAGAATCACAGCGGAAAAAGAAGTATATTTAAAACACTTTTACGATAGTCTTACTTTAAATAAAGTAGTAGATTTAAAAAATGTAAATACTCTATGTGATATAGGAACAGGGGCAGGCTTCCCAGGCGTAGTATTAAAAATAGTATTTCCAAATCTTAGAATAACTCTTATAGATTCTCTTCTAAAAAGAGTAAATTACTTAAATGAAATAATAAAAGAGTTAAAACTTCAAGATATAGAAGCAATTCATTCTAGGGGTGAAGATTATAAAGGAGAATTTGATGTAGTATCATCCCGTGCCGTTGCAAACATAGAAAAACTAGTAGATTACACTATGCATTTAGTTTCAAAAAACGGTGTATTTGTTGCTATGAAAGGTAATATTGATAAGGAATTAACGGAATCAGTAGCAAAAAAACTAAATAAAAAATATAGGATAATAAAAATAGAAAAATTTACTCTTCCCGTAGAAAATAGTGAAAGAAGCTTAGTTGTAATAAAGAAAGCATGATAATTATCATGTTTTTTTCACCAAAAACAAGTTGAAAGATATTAAAAAATACTTTATAATGTTAACATAGGAAACTAAAGAGAATAAAGTGAGGGATTGTTATGTACCCAGACGAGAAAGACGAAGTTGTACAATTATACTTGGATGATATAATTCCTAATAGATTTCAACCACGTGAAATATTTGATGAAAAAGCATTAAAAGAACTCGCTGTATCAATTAAAGAACATGGTGTTATACAACCTATTATAGTAAGAAAAGTAAATGAAAAATATGAAATAATTGCTGGAGAAAGAAGATATAAAGCCTCAGCTCTAGCAGGACTTACAAAAATTCCAGCAATAATTAGAGACTTAGATGATAAAGAAAGTTCAAAAGTAGCATTACTTGAGAACTTACAAAGAAAGAACTTAAACCCAATTGAAGAAGCTAGAACATTCCAAAAGATACTTGAACTTGATGAAATGACACAAGAAGATTTAGCTAAAACAATGGGAAAAAGTCAATCTGCAATTGCTAATAAAATACGTTTGTTATCACTACCTGATGAAATTCAAAGTGCTTTACTAAAAGAAGAAATATCAGAAAGACACGCTAGAACACTATTAAATCTACCAAATGCCGAAAAGCAAAAAGAAATGCTACAAAGAGTAATTAATGAAAAAATGAGTGTCAGAGCTTTAGAAAATGAAATTAAAATGATGCAACCAGTAGAAACAAGAAATGAAATAGCCTCAAGTGATTTCGTAAATAGTAATCCACTAATGCCAACTGCAGAATTACCAAAAGACACCTCAGATTATGGAAAGGTTACAATAGCCCCACCAAAAGGAGAAGATCAATCTATGCCTCATAAATTTATTAATTATGGAGAATTAGAAGAAGATGCTGATGACGGAGGAACAACATTCGATATGCCACCATCAGTAACATCAATAGATATTGATAAAATGAAAGAAACAACCACAGATATCAATAAAGTCCCTGCTAAAGGAGCAGATTTAGATAGTTTATTGAATTTAGGTAATCCAACATCTTCAATTCCAACTAATCAATTTATTACTCCAGCAGAAAAGATAGTTAAAACAGATTTAGGAGAAGATAGAATAGATAATTCAGATTATTTTAAAATGCCTGATTACAATACAGGTAATAATGAATCTCAAATGATTAATTCGGTATCTAACAACATGTTCTTATCAAGCCCACCACCAAAAGAAGAATTACCAAAAACAGAACTTGCGCCACTTAAATCATTTGAGGCAGAACCTACAACTTATACATTAGAGCAAGCAACAAATAAAATGAGAGAGCTTATTAAAGATTTAAAAGAACATGGTGTTGAAATAAATGCTGATGAGATGGATTTTGATACATCATACCAAATAATAATTAAAATTGATAAAAAGTAGAGAAATCTACTTTTTTTATGAAAATCATTTAAAAAAAAAGCAATGTTTGGTACAATATAAAAGTAATATGGAAAATGGGTGATTAGATGGGAAAGGCAATATCATTAGTAAATCAAAAAGGCGGAGTAGGAAAAACGACTAGTAGCATTAATCTTTCAGCATCCTTAGCTGTATTAGGTAAAAAAGTACTACTAATTGACCTAGATCCTCAAGGAAATACCACAACAGGAGTAGGTATTAATAAGGGGGAAATAGAAAGAAGTATATATGATGTGCTAATAGGTGAATGTAAAATAACAGAAGCTATAATCAAGACAAGATATAAAAACTTATATGTTATTCCCGCTACCATTAATTTAGCAGGATTAGAGTATGAACTTATAGAAAAGAGTAATAATGATACTAGTTTTAAAAAAGGCGAACAATTAAAAATTAGTTTAATGGATATAAAAGATAGTTTTGACTATATCATTTTAGATTGTCCACCTTCTTTATCATTAATAACAACAAATGCCTTAGCGGCATCTAATTCAGTAATAATTCCAGTACAATGCGAATTCTTTGCTCTAGAAGGAATTACTCAATTATTAAAAACAATAATGCTTTCTCAAAAAACATTAAATCCTACTCTAGATATTGAAGGCGTTTTATTAACAATGCTAGATTCTAGAACTAATTTAGGCTTTGAAGTAGTAGAAGATATAAGAAAGTTCTTTAAAGAAAAAGTATATAATACAATAATTCCAAGATTAGTAAGATTAACAGAAGCTCCATCTCATGGAGAACCAATTATAGCTTATGATCCAAAAAGTAGAGGATCAGAAGCCTATTTAAACCTAGCAAAGGAAGTGATTGAAAGAAATGGAAAACAATAATACCACAGAAAGTGGAATACCTAAAAGAAGAGCTTTAGGTAGAGGCCTAGAAGAATTATTTAACAGTGAAGTCTTAGATTACAACACTGTAGAAGAAAAAATAGTAAGTGATTCAACAAAAGATGAAGTTACTATGGTTAAATTAAATGAATTAAGAAGCAATCCATACCAACCAAGAAAAGTTTTTGATGAACAAGCTCTAGAAGAATTAGCAAGTTCAATCAAAGAACATGGTGTAATTCAACCCATAATTGTAAAAAAATCTATCAAAGGCTATGAAATAATAGCTGGTGAAAGAAGAGCTAAAGCCTCACAATTAGCAGGTTTAGAAGAAATCCCAGCCATTATCAGAGATTTTAATGATACTCAAATGATGGAAATAGCCTTACTTGAAAATCTACAAAGAGAAAATTTAAGTGCTATTGAAGAAGCTAATGCTTATAAAAAATTGCAAGAAACTTTATCTCTAACCCAAGAAGATTTAGCTAAAAGACTAGGTAAAAGTAGAAGCCATATCACAAATATGTTAGGTTTGTTAACACTACCTCAAGATATTCAAGAAGAAGTAAACAACAAAAACATCTCAATGGGACATGCTAGAGTACTTAGCAAATTAGATGATATAGCTCAACAAGAAAAACTAGCTAAAAAAGTAATTGAAGATGGTATAAGCGTTAGAAAATTAGAAGAATTAAGCCAAGAAAAAGAAATTATAAAAACTAATCCTCAAAGAAATAAAACTCCAAATGAATATAGTTATTTACAAGAAGAATTAAGTGAAAAATTAGGTACAAAAGTAGTAATAAAGAAAAATAAGATAGAAATAAATTTTGTAAATACAAATGATTTAAATAGATTATTAGACTATATGAATATTGGAGTTGGAAAATAATATGAAAATAGATTTTGCTGGATCAACAATAGATTTAAAATTAATAGTATTACCTATTATATATATAGTAATAGGAGTGGTAATATTTAGTATTGTTAAAAATATAATTACTAAAGCTATTAATAAAAAAGGTTTAAAAATAACCCAAAAACAAAGAGTGCAAACTCTAAGTACTATGATTGTTAATGTAATTAAGTATTTAATTGTAGTCTTTGTAGCTTTAGCAATACTTTCAATATATGGTATTAATGTAAAATCTATTATGGCAGGCTTAGGTATAGGAACAGCAATAATTGGTTTAGCTTTTCAAGACTTGGCTAAAGACTTAATAGCCGGATTCTCTATCATAACAGAAGGAGAATATGAAATAGGTGATACCATAGAAATAGATGGCTTTATGGGAGAAGTAATATTCATAGGACTTAGAACAACTAGAATAAGAAATGTTAAGGGAGCAACTAAAATAGTTGCTAACCACTATATGGATAATATAATAAATTATAGTTTAAATAACTCCCTAGCTATTGTAGATGTTTCAATTGCATATGAGTGCGATGAAGATAAAATAGATGAAGCTTTCCAACATTTATGTAAAAAATGGAATGGAAAATTAGAATTTGCCACTAAAGATATTGAAATATGGGGAGTAAATGATTTAGCTGATTCTGGAGTAGTCTATCGTATAGCTGTAGAAACAAAACCAATGAAACAATTTGTAACAGAAAGATTCTTAAGAAAAGAAATAAAAAAGTGTCTTGATGCTGCTGGTATTAAGATACCATATACTCAAATCGAGGTGCATAATGGAAAATAAAGATTATAAATTAGGATCAATTGTTATAATGAAAAAACAACATCCTTGTGGAACAAACGAGTGGGAAATAGTACGTTTAGGGGCAGATATAAAAATAAAGTGTTTAAACTGTGGAAGAACAGTACTTATTCCAAGAATTGATTTTAATAAAAAACTAAAAAAAGTTAAGGAATAGAAGGGAAACAATATGATAAACAAACCAAAATTAAAATTAAAGAAATTTTATTTCCATCCTATAACTATATTTATATTACTTTCATTTTTTGTAGTAATACTAAGTGGAATACTAAGTGCTTTTCAAGCCCAAGCAACTTATAATACTGTAAATGTAAACACAAATGATTTAGAACCAACGCTAATAGCTGTTGAAAACTTATTTTCATTTGACGGAATTAAATTCTTTATAAGTAATGCTGCCAAGAACTTCTTATCATTTGGACCATTAGGAATGTTACTTATGTCCCTAATTGGAATTACCATAGCTGAAGGTACGGGTTTTATTGAAACAGTAACAAGAAGATGGCTAAGTAAGTTATCTAAATCAGGACTAACTTTCTTATTTATCTTCATAGCAACAAT
Organism: uncultured Erysipelotrichaceae bacterium; assembly: GCA_902780585.1. GTDB lineage: Bacteria > Bacillota_I > Bacilli_A > RF39 > UBA660 > UBA3789. The sequence goes on from CACZGA010000002.1 coordinate 36,201, forward strand.
ATCTTCTTTAATTAATGAAGTGGGATATGCAATATTAATTCCACTCGCTGCTTTAGTATTCTTTATGAATAAAAGAAACCCTATATTAGGTATTATTGCTGCGTACTGTGGTGTAGCTTTTAGTTATGGAGTATCAATCTTTGTTGGTTCTATGGAAGTGTCATTGATGGGATATACAAAAAAAGCTGCCATGCTAATTGATGAAAATACCCATATTGCTTTAACATCGAACTTAATATTTATCATAATATCAACCATAATAGTATCTATAGTAGGAACTATTATTATTGAAAAAGTAATTGCTCCAAAAATAGGAAAATATAAAAAAGAAGATGATTTTTCTAAAACAGAACAATACAAAATAGTAAATTTAGAAGAAGAAGAACAAAGAGAAATTGAAAGAGAAAAATACGAAAAAAGAGGTTTAAAATTTGCTTTAGTTGCCGCAATTATTATATTGATTATATTCGTATATTCTTTAATACCAAATCTACCTTGTTCAGGAATGCTTCTAGATATGACTGAAAAAACATATGTTAAACAATTATTTGGAGATAATGCATACTTCCAAGATGGCTTTACTTTCCTAGTATCACTTATCTTTATTTTATCTGGTGTAGCTTATGGTATTGGAAGTAAATCTATAAAAAATGATAAAGAAATAATTGAAAATGCTAGTAAAAAATTTGCAAACTTAGGTAGCGTTTTCATGTTAATATTTGTTGTAAGTCAATTTATTGCCTTATTTAGAAAAAGTAATATTGGAATGGTAGCATCAGCTTGGCTAGCCAACCTTTTAGGACTACTATCATTAAATGGTATTGCCTTAATTGTAGTAGCTGTATTATTTATTGCCCTATCCAACTTACTATTAACTTCAACCGCAAGCAAGTGGATGATCTTTTCTCCCGTTGTAGTGCCAATGTTTATGCAATCAAATATCTCTCCACAATTTGCTCAAATAATAATGCGTGTAGGAGATTCAATTACTAAAGGTTATACACCATTACTTGCGTCATTTGTAATTTATTTAGGTTATTTAAATATATATAACTTACAAAAAGATAAACCATACTCAATTCATAAGTCATTAGAACTTATAACGCCATACTTTTTAATAATGGCTATTACATGGGTATTAATTTTAATAGGTTGGTATATAATAGGTCTTCCAATAGGGCCAGGAGTTTATACTACATTATAAAAAGTATTTCATTGAAATACTTTTTTTATTTAAATATAGATAATTTAATAACACTATCCTTACTAGGAATATTTCTCCTGTAAGCTTCAACCTTCTTAAAAAATAATTCTAAAAATATAACATTCTTTTGTATTAAATAGTATGTATCCTCATCAATCGAAGGATCATAATTTAAATATAATCTATATATAGTAGGAGATACCCCAATTAATTTATGAAACATCTCTGAATAGTATTCTTGAGAATAAAAGCCATAACACAAAGAAACATTTAATATTGAAACAGAATCCCTTAAAATATCTAAAGAACTAAATATACGTTTATAATTCATGTAATCAATTATAGTTGTTCCTATTTCTTTTTTAAATAATCTCATAAGATAGTCTTTATTAAAATGAAAGGTATTAGACAGCTCGTTAATAGTAACTTTTCGAAATAGATTTAAATCTAAATAATCTAATATATTTAAAACCAAAGGATTAGAAAACATATTACCACCAATTTAATAATAACATAAAAAGTCGTTATTGTTTAAACGAAATATAAAAATGCATGGTTTAATAGAAAACGAAAGGAGGGGAAATATGAATAATTCAAGTTGGATATCTGAAAGAGAATACAAAAAATCATTAACAGAAGTAGATGTAACAAAAAAAGTAGAAAAATCTGGTATACCAATTCTTTCATCAGGTAATAAAATCTACATTGATGATCAAGAAAGACATAATTTGGTAATAGGATCTACCGGTAGTGGAAAAACGCAAACAATTATTCTTCCGACATTAAAACTATCTATGAATGCTGAAGAATCATTCTTAGTAAATGATCCACAAGGAGAATTGTATGGAAAAGTAGCAAATTATCTAAAAGAAAAAGATTATAACATAATTGTCTTGGATTTTGAAAATCCCTTACTAGGTAATAATTGGAATCCTTTAACACATCCATATAATGTGTATAAAAATGGGGATTACGATATAGCTTTAGAATTAATTGAAGAATTAGGATATTACATATTCATGAGTCAAGATTACAAAGCTATTGACCCATTCTGGATTAATTCTACCATTAATTACTTTACTGGCTTAGTTCTACATCTATTCGAATCTGCTAAAGAAGAAGAGATAAATCTTTCTAGTGTTGGTGCCTTAGCCAACCAATTACAATCAAAAGAAACAAGTGAAAAGTTTCTAGAAAAATTACCAAAAAATAGTGCAATTTATTTAAAAATGGTAGGTGTATTAAAAGCTCCATCTGAAACAAAAGGTAGTATTTTATCAGTTTTCAACCAAAAAATTGAAAGATACCTATCAAGAAAGAATCTCTCAAGCATGTTAGCAAAATCTGATTTTGAAATGAAAGATCTACTAACCAAGAAAACAGCTATCTTTGTGGTTAGTGGGATGTCTTCATTTGGAAATAATTTAATTCCATTATTAACTAATCAAATTGTTAATGCTGCTATTATTTATGGTAAAAACAAAAAAAGATTAAATATCTTACTAGACGAATTTGATTCGATGATACCAATAAAAGATTTTTCAGGAATTCTAAATAGAAGTAGAGGTTTAAACATAAGATTTACAGTAGTTATTCAAAGTTATGCTCACTTATTAAATATGTATTCTAAAGAAGAACTAGAAATATTAAAGATGTGTTTCGGTAATATTATTTACTTACTATCAGAAGATAAATATACCTTAGAAGAAATATCTGAGCGCTGTGGAACCCATATAGTAAATGATAGAGAAGAGCCTCTAATAAGTATGGCCGAACTAAAGACTTTAAAGGTATTTGAAGCAATTGTTTTAACTACAAGAATGTTGCCTTTAAAAACTAAATTATTACCTGATTATAAAATAAATTGGGGTTATGAAATAGAAAAAGCCGATATTCCAGAAAGAAAAAATGAAGAAGTTCATATCTACGAATTTTAAAAAGAATGCCATTTGGTATTCTTTTATTATGAAAAAATGATATAATAAAGCATGAAAAGAGGGATATTATGAGTTTAACAGCAGGAATAGTAGGACTTCCAAACGTCGGAAAGTCTACACTTTTTAATGCAATTACCAATCAAAAAATATTAGCTGAAAATTATCCATTTGCCACAATTGAACCAAATGTTGGAGTAGTAACTGTACCAGATGAAAGAATGGATGTTTTGAAAGAAATGTACAACCCAACCCGCTTTATCCCAACAGCTTATGAATTTACTGATATTGCTGGATTAGTAAAAGGCGCTAGTAAAGGAGAAGGTTTAGGAAACAAATTCTTATCTCACATAAGAGAAGTAGATGCCATTGTAGAGGTAGTAAGATGTTTTGATGATGGTAAAATTATTCATGTAGAAGGTAATATAGATCCAATAAGGGATATAGAAACAATTAATTTAGAGTTAGCTATAGCGGATTTAGATGTTATAAATTCTCGTTTAGAAAGAGTATCAAAAAAAGCTAGAACAACAAAAAATAAAGATGATGAGTTAGAATACACAGTCTTAGAAAAATGCCAAAAAGCCCTAGAAGAAAATAAACCTATTAGACAATTAGACTTATCAGAAGAAGAAAAAAAGGTAATAAAGTCTTATAGTTTTTTAACTGAAAAACCAATTATCTATCTAGCAAATATTAAAGAAAGTGAATTAGACAACCCAGATAATGAATATGTAAAAGTAGTTAAAGAATATGCTTCAAAAGAAAATGCTAGAGTAGTAAGTCTATGTGCTAAAGTAGAAGAAGAATTAAGTGAACTATCACCAGAAGATAAAAAAGAAATGCTAGAAGGCTTAGGACTAGATGGAAGTGGCTTAGATAAATTAATTAAAGCAACTTATGACATATTAGGCTTAGCAACTTATTTCACTGTTGGAAAAGATGAAGTAAGAGCCTGGACCTTTAGAAAAGGTATGAACGCTAAACAATGTGCTGGAATTATTCACACAGATTTTGAAAAAGGCTTTATTAGAGCCGAGGTAATGTCCTATGAAGATTTAATAGAATGTGGCTCTGAATTAAAAGTTAAAGAAGCCGGTAAAGCTAGACTAGAAGGAAAAGACTACTTAATGCAAGACGGAGACATCTGCCATTTCAGATTTAATATATAAAAAAAGAATCATTTTAATTGATTCTTTTTGTTTATCTTTCAGTAACTTTATATCCCTCAGCGTACCTAGCAACACTGTTTTCATAAGCTTCGTCATATGAAGCATAGCCATATACAAAAGTAGATTGATCATCAGTAAGGAAATATTGAGGGGCTTCTGCTTTAGCATTACCAAGAGAAGACACAACATTCTTCTCAATATTCTCATAAATTACAGGAAAATATACAATCTTACGATCTTCTTGATGGAAGAAATCTTTATAGGTTGCTTTTAAAATTAAAATAACATAATTATGTTTTTCTGTGTAAAGAACATAAAGCTTTTCTCTATTAATATCACCATCAATACTAAAACTGTGGTTTCCATCAATTACTCCTTCAGCTACTTGAGACATTTCAGCCTTTGCAAAGCTATCAATTAAATCCATATCAGTATTTGATATCTCGCTAGCATCAGTTAATAAATTTTCTTTATCAACAAATTCGTCATGAAATTTTTCATATATAGATAAATTATCAGGTTTAGTCTTTTTAAAACTACCGAATATAACTGCAAAAATAATAATTGCCACTACAAATATAAATATAGCAGGTATTAAGAAAAACATTTTAAATGGCTTTCTCATTGCATCATAAACTAATATAAATTTATCTAGATTATCAGTGTCTCTTTCAATTTCAAAAGTTCTTTTACAATATTGGCATGCACAACTTTTGTCATTTTCATTAAAAGATAAACTTGCTCCACAATTTGGACATTTTTTTTCAATTAATTTCATAGTATCACCCTAACATGACTATATCACAAAAAATAAAAAAAGAAAAGAAATAACCTAGACAATCACCAATAATTTTGTTATAATACCTTCGAGTATTTTGAATACTCCTTGCTATCAAGAGATAGCCATAAGTCCAAAAGGAGGTGCTGTAAATGAATAAATACGAAATGATGTTCATTGTTAGACCAGATATGGAAGAAGCTGAAATCAAAAAGACAGCTGATAATATGAAAAAGGTTCTAACAGATGCTAAGGCTAAAATTGTTGAAGAAAAAGCAATGGGACAAAGAGAATTAGCATATGAAATTAGAAAGTTCAATACTGGATACTATTACTTATTTATTGTTGAAACAACTAAAGAAGTTGAACAAGAATTTAATCGTGTTGCTAGAATTAACGAAAATATAATTCGTCATATAATAGTAAAAGTAGAAGAATAAGAGGTAAGTTATGAATAAAGTTTTTTTAATAGGAAGATTAACAAGAGATCCAGAATTGAGATATACAGGAAATAATACTCCTGTCGCAACATTCTCATTAGCGGTAAATAGAAACTTCTCAAACCAACAAGGAGAAAGAGAAGCTGATTTTATTAATATAGTTGTATGGAGAAAACAAGCTGAAAATGTTAAAAATTATTTAACACAAGGTAGCCAAGTAGCTATAGATGGTAGAATCCAAACAAGAAGCTATGATGACAACAATGGCCAAAAAAGATATGTAACAGAAGTTGTTGCTGATAACGTTGAATTTCTAGGATCTAAAAATTCCTCAAATAATTCTAATACCGGAACTGCTTCAAATGATGCAGGACCAAGTCCATATGATTTTGGAAATGCTCCAGAACCAAAAGGGACAGACGTAGACAGTAATCCATTTGCTGATTTCGGTTCAAGTATCGAAATAAGTGACGATGAATTACCATTCTAATAAATAAAGGAGGAAAAAGCATGGGAGAATTCACACGTAAAAAGAAAAAAGTGTGTATGATGTGTACTGGAAAAACTGTTGATTATAAAGATCCAGAAACACTAAAAAGATATACAAATGAAAAAGGTAAAATAGTACCTAGAAGAGTTACAGGAAATTGTGCTAAACACCAAAGATATATTGCTAGAGAAATAAAGAGAGCACGTGCTATTGCCTTAATGCCATATTCAAGATAAGAGAAAACTCTTATCTTTTTTTTCTTAACGTCAAGTAAAAATAAAAGTTGTCTAAAATATATCTATTGTAAAAAAGGTATGCTATAATAAAAATGTCTAAAAGATATTGAGCTTTTGTTAAAACCGACTAAGTAACAATAAGGGAATTCGGAACTAGTCAACTGGTGTTGAATGCCTATCATAGAATAGGAATCCTAAAAGTTGAGTATGAATACCCACCTAAAATAAGCGGGTTTTGCCGCTTCAATCTTTAGACATTTTTCTTTTGCACTAAAAACGTATATTATACGTTTTTTATTTGTGATATAAAGCCTCGTTTTATTAGACAAAAACATGAAAATAATATATAATAAAGTTGGAACTTTATAGGAGGAACTATGAGTATAATTAAAGAAAGAAGAAAAATAAACAAAGCTCTTCGTAAAGCGAAGACAGTATTCTTAATGGCTCACAGAGATTTAGATTTAGATGCCCTAGGTAGTTCAATTGGGATGAATTTGATTTTAAAGAGAAAAAAGAAAAAATGCTTTATAATCATAGACGATAAAATCCATGAACCAGGGGTAGAAAAAGTTCTAAGAGAATTAGAGGGTTGCATCAATATCATCAAATCTGAACAAATAGAAGAAAAGATGAACAAAAATAATAATAAAAACCTATTAATAATATTAGATACTAATAAATCAGAACTAGTACAAAGCCAAGAGGCTCTAAAAAAATTCGATAAAAAAATAGTAATTGATCATCATGATGTAGGGAAAACAACTATAAAAGACGCTACTTTAATAATAGATAATAAAGTATCTAGTGCTTGTGAAATGATAGCTAGCTTAATAGAACACTATGACGTAGAAATAGACTCTTACTATGCTACGATACTATTATCGGGAATTGTTTTAGATACCAACAACTTTACTTTAAATACAACATCAGAAACATTCTATATGTCTTATTACTTAACATCTTTAGGAGCAAGTGCTAAAAAAGTTCAATACTTATTAAAACAAGATTTACAAGAATATACAGAAAGGCAAAAACTAATGTCATCTATTGAAACTATAGATGGTAATATTGCCTTTACTAAAGCCACACCACATACCAAATATAGAAGAGAAGATCTTGCTAAAGTAGCAGACACTTTATTATTTTTTAATAATATTGAAGCCTCTTTTGTAATTGGAAAAATAGGTAAAGATACTATAGGTTTAAGTGCTAGAAGTTTAGGAAATTATAATATTGGTAAAATATTAGAAAAATTAGGTGGTGGAGGAGATACCTTCAATGGTGCCGCTAAATTTGAAAAGACGACCATAAGTAAAGTAGAACAAGAATTAAAAAAACTAATAAAAGAAGAAGGAGAATAACATGGAAGTAATTTTTATCAAGGATTTAAAAAACCAAGGTAAAAAGGGGCAAATAAAAGAAGTAAAAGATGGTTATGCTGAAAACTTCTTAATAAAGAATGGTTATGCAGTAAAAAAGACCAAAGAAAATCTTTCTAAATTAAATCATGAAATAGCTAAAAAAGAAAAAGAAACAGAAGAAAAGACGGCAGAAGCTACAAAAGTAAAAGAAACCCTATCACAACTTGTATTAGAATTTAAAGTAAAAACAGGTGAAGGTGACAAAGTATTTGGTAGTATAAGTCAAAAACAAATCAAAGAAGAATTAGAAAAAAAGGGCTATAAGATTGATAAAAATCAGATTGATATAACAAATCCTATTTCATCATTAGGATTCCATAATGTAGAAATTAATCTATTTAATGATATAACTGCGACTATTAAGGTGCATGTTATAAAATAGAGGTGATTGTATGCCAACAAGAGTTTTACCTAATAATATAGAAGCCGAGGAGTCAGTTTTAGGAGCATGTTTCTTATCAAAATATGCCCTTCAAAAAGCTGCGGAAAACCTTTCGGAAGAAGCTTTCTATAGTGAAAAGAATAGCAAAATTTTTGCAACAATGTTAGCTTTATTAGAAGAAAAAACACCAATTGATATCACAACAGTAACTAGTTATTTAAAAAAGAAAAATGAATTATCAGAAGTAGGTGGAGTAGAATACTTAACTGAAGTATTAAATTATGTTCCTACAGCTGGCAATATAGACTATTATATACAGAGTGTTGAAGAGGCTGCAATTTTAAGAAACTTAATTCAAACAGCTGAAGAAATAGCTCAAGAAGGCTATAATCCTGATGAATCTGTAAATGAAATATTAGATAATTCTGAAAAGAAAATATTAGGAATAGTAAAAAATCGTAAGTCTAGTGAATTTAGAACAATAAAAGATATTCTAGCTAAAACACAATCTGACTTAGAAAGATTATCTGAAAACAAAGGTGAAATTACTGGTCTTGCAACGGGCTGGTATGACTTTGATAGGCTTACTACAGGGCTACATCCTAATGAATTTATAATAATTGCAGCTAGACCAGCTATGGGTAAAACTGCTTTTGCCTTAAATCTAGCTACACATGTTGCTATGACGCAAGATAAATCTGTTGCACTATTTAACTTAGAGATGAGTGCTGAGCAATTAGCCCAACGTATTTTATCATCCCTAGGCCAAATAGATGGATTTAAACTAAGAACAGGTAACCTAATTAATCAAGATTGGAAAAGAATAAATGAAGCTGTATCCCAACTTGCTAATACAAACTTAGTAATGGATGATACCCCTGGTATTACTATAGGTGAAATAAGAGCTAAATGTCGTAGAATTGCTAGTAGTGAAAAAGGTTTAGCCCTAATTGTAATTGACTACTTACAATTAATTTCAGGTGGTAAAAACTATGGTGCTAATCGTCAGCAAGAAGTATCAGACATTTCTCGTAGCTTAAAGACCCTAGCTATGGAATTAGGGGTACCAGTAATTGCTTTATCCCAATTATCCAGAGGTGTTGAGGCTCGTGAAGATAAAAGACCGCTAATGAGTGACTTAAGAGAGTCTGGATCTATTGAACAAGATGCCGATATAGTAGCGTTCTTATATCGTGATGATTACTATAATAAAGAAGCCAGAACAGAAGATAATACTAGTATCAGCGAATTAATTATAGGAAAACATCGTAATGGACCTACAGCAACTATAGAATTACTATTTAAAAAGAACACTTCAACATTTGTTAATATAAGAAAAGAAAAGAATAAGGAGGGACCTCCTAGTGAGTAAAAGAAAAGAATTATTGATTATTTTATTGATTCTTATTGTACCCGTAGTAACAGGTTTCACTAAAGCAAACTCATCTCCTAAAACAGTATATAGAGTATACTTAAAAGGACAGTCTTTGGGAACAATTGAATCAAAAAAATCCTTTGAAAACTACATTGACAAAAAACAAGAAGAAATAAAGAAAAAGTACAATGTAAAAAAAGTATACGCTCCAGTAGATTTAGATATTGTTAAAGAGATTACTTTTGAAGGTACTATAAAATCAAATGAAGAAATATATAATGAAATAAAGGATATATCACCATTTACTATTAATGGTTATACTATAAAAATTAAAGGTTTAGATTCAAAAGACAGTGAAGGAAAAACAATTAAGGGAACTACTCAAAAAATATATGTCCTTGAAAAATCAACATTTACAACTGCTGTTGAAAAAACAGCTAAATCATTTATAACGCAAGAAGCCTATGAAGCTTATGCTAATGATACCCAAAAAGAAATAGTAGATACTGGAACTATAATTGAAAATATCTACATAAAAAATAAAATAACAATAAAGAAAGATAAAATACCCGTAGATAAAACAATCTATACAACCGAAGAAGACTTAAGTAAATACTTGCTTTTTGGAACAACCGAAGCCCAAGCAACGTATACAATACAAGACGGAGACACAATACCCGATGTAGCATTTAATAATAAGATATCAATAGAAGAATTCTTAATTGCTAATCCAAATCTACAAGGGGAAAACAGTTTATTATCTCCTGGACAAATTGTTACGCTAGGAATATTAAAACCTCAGATAAGCGTTGTAGAAGAAGATCATGTTGTTAAAGACGAAGAACAAAACTATGCAACAAAGACGGAAGAAGATCCTAATCAATATACAAATTATTCAGTAGTTAAACAAGCTGGAATGAAAGGTTTAAATCGCGTTACTCAGAAAATTCAAAAAGTCAATGGCGAAACAGTATCTCTAGTAGGTATTTCTCAAGAAGTATTAAAAGAACCTGTAGAAGAAATTGTTGTTAAGGGTACTAAAAAACGTGAATCTAGTTGGAGTGGAGGATATGGTGATTTAATTGTCACTAAAGGTATGTTTGGTTGGCCAGCAACCTGTTCAACAATATCTAGTCCTTTTGGTTGGCGTTGGGGTGCACTACACGATGGAACAGATATTGCTGGATGTGGATATGGTTCAAATATATTTGCTGCTGAATCAGGTGAAGTATACACCGTATCATATAAGTACGATAATGGACAATACATTGTAATTAAACATGATAATGGATACTATACTATGTACGCTCATTTGTGTAGTGGCTGTACATATGTAAAAGTAGGAGATAGGGTACAGAGAGGACAACCAATTGGTGGTATGGGACAAACTGGATACGCAACAGGAGTTCACTTACATTTTTCTATTTGGACAGGCCCACCTTATTATGGTGGAAGAGCTCTAAACCCAATGAGTTTCTATTAAAATGAAAGTAAAAACAATAGCTAGTGGTTCAAAAGCAAACTGCACAATTGTGTTATGTGAAGATACAAATCTAATAATAGATATGGGAATTTCTTACTTAACTTTAAAAAAAAGTTTAGAAGAAAATTCCCTTTCTTTTCAAGATTTTTCAGGGATTCTTATAACACACTGTCACACGGACCATATTAAAGGACTAGCTTCCTTGATAAAAAAGACAAACCTAAATGTCTATATACCAGAAGCAATGTATGATAGTTTAAAAGAATACGTACCTTATCCAAAATGTATATTTGTAGACGATGAGTTTACTATAAATGATGTAAAAATAGAATTATTACATACTTCTCATGATGCCCCTTCATCAGTAGGATATGTTATAGAACACAATAATAAAAGCCTAGTATATGTTACTGATACAGGTTATATAAATAGAAAAGTACTTGCTAAAATGGTAGGAAAAGATGCCTACATAATAGAAAGCAACCATGACGAAATAATGCTAATGGATGGACCTTATCCAAGGTATTTAAAAGAAAGAATAATTAGTGATAAAGGCCACTTATCTAACAATACCACAGCTTCTTACTTAAAAAAGATAGTAGGAAAAAATACAAAAAATATTATTCTTGCCCACCTAAGTGAAACAAATAATACCCCCGATAAGGCTATTGAAGCAATTGAACAAGTAGGCCTAGACAAAAATATAAACATAATTATAGCCTACCAACGAGAAGAGAGCCCTATGATAGAAATATAGTAAAGAAGGAATATTAATGATAAAAATTATAGGTGTAGGAACTATAAAAGAACAATATTTAAAAGAAGCCATTAATGAATATGTAAAAAGACTAAAAAAATTTACAACAATAGAAATAATAGAAGTAAAAGACGAAGGCTTTGTTGAAAAAGAAAAAGCTATGAGTCTAGAAGAAGCAAAAATATTAAAACATATTCATGAAAAAGACTATATAATTACTCTAGAAATAGAAGGAAAAGAACTAGATTCAGTTGAGTTTGCTAATAAAATAGATAAAATCCAACAAGAACATAGTAATATTACCTTTATAATTGGTGGTAGTTATGGTTTATCAAATAATATAAAAGCTAAAGCTAATTTTAGTCTATCGTTTTCTAAAATGACTTTTCCCCACCAATTATTTAGAGTACTTCTTCTAGAACAAATATATAGAGCCTTTAAAATTAATAATAATGAAAGTTATCATAAGTAGGTGAATTTATGATTGGAAATCTATGGGATCAATATTTAGAACAAGAATATAAAAAAGAATACTTTCAAAAGCTAATGGATTTTGTCAAAGAAGAATATAAACACAAAACGATTTATCCAAAACAAAATGAAGTCTTTAATGCTTTTAGATATACAGATTATTCTAATGTAAAAGTAGTTATCTTGGGTCAAGACCCTTATCATGGTCCAAATCAAGCCGAAGGCTTATCATTTTCCGTAAAGAATGAAGTGTTAAAACCACCGTCATTACAAAACATTTTTAAGGAACTAGAAAGTGATTTAGGAATACCATTTCCAGAACATAACTCTCTAAAACCCTGGGCTAAACAAGGAGTACTTCTTCTAAATGCTGTCTTAACTGTCGAAGAACATAAGCCTACATCTCATAAAAATCAAGGCTGGGAAGAGTTTACTGATCAAGTAATAAAGATATTAAATGACAGAGATACACCTACAGTATTTATTCTCTGGGGATCATATGCTAGAAGTAAAAAAGCTTTTATTACAAATAAAAAACATCTAGTTATAGAATCAGCTCATCCTTCACCTTTTTCCGCAAGAAATGGCTTTTTTGGTAGTAAACCCTTTTCTAAAACAAATGAATTTTTAAAAAAGAATAATATAAAAGAAATAGATTGGAGAATAGAATGAAAAATAAATTAATGAATGGCTATATAACTTTTTGTATATACGCTTTAATAGGGTGGATTTATGAAGTACTATGGCTTTGGTTTGTTGTACCACCAAGACAATTTGAAAATAGAGGAGTGTTATTTGGCCCATTTCTCCCAATATATGGTTTTGGAATGCTAATACTATTGTTTTGCCTAAAAACGTTTATGGCTAAAAAACACGAACTACAAAATCCTTTATATATGGGTATATCAACCTCTGTATTAACAACATTTTTCTATACATCATTCATAGAATATACAACCCCCAGAATACATAATATCTTAGAATATTTGAAAAGTTATGGAATAGGCTTATTAATTGCTAATATAGTAGTGTTCGTAATTGTATATCTAGTTGTAAACAAAACAAAAAATGAAAAACTAAAGAAATTTGATACAACTATTATTTTAATATTCATACTTGTTTGGTTAATTACCACAACAATAGAATTCATTTCTCACTTCGTAATAGATAACTATTTCCATAAAATATTATGGGATTATACCAAAGACTTCTTAAATATAAATGGAAGAGTAACCTGGGATGCATCTAGGAACTTTGCTCTTGGAGGAACATTATTACTATTTGGTGTACAACCTAAAATTAATAATTTCTTAAATAGCACCAAAGAAAAAAATAAAATCTTAATAACTCTTATAATTGGAATACCAATGTTACTAGATTTTATTTTTCATACATTTTTAAAATTAATTTAATCCACAAAAACTGTGGATTATTTTTTTTATTTAACTTGGACAGATGTAATAGCAACTACCCCAACAATATCATCAACTGAGCAACCTCTTGATAAATCATTTACTGGGGAAGCTATTCCTTGTGTAATTGGGCCATACGCTTCAGCTTTAGCAAGTCTCTGTACAAGTTTATAACCAATATTTCCAGCATCTAAATCAGGAAATATTAATACATTAGCATGTCCAGCAATAGAACTATCTGGCGCTTTACTCTTTGCAACTTCTGGCACGATAGCAGCATCTAATTGAAATTCCCCGTCTATCTTAAGATTTGGATAATTAGTTTGCGCAATACGTGTAGCTTCAACTACTTTATCAACATCTGCATGTTTAGCACTTCCCTTAGTTGAGTGAGATAACATTGCCACAATAGGTTCTTTTTCAACTAATAATTGAAAACTATCAGCACTACTACCTGCAATAGCTGCTAATTTCTCACTATCTGGATTTTGCTCTAAACCGCTATCTGCAAATATAAATACTCCGTTTTCTCCGTACTCACAATCAGGCACAATCATTAAGAAAAATGCAGATACTAAAGAAACTCCAGGAGCAGTCTTAATAATCTGTAAAGCCGGCCTTAAAGTATTTGATGTAGAATGACAAGCCCCAGACACAACTCCATCAGCTCTATTAGTTTTAACTAACATACAAGCATAATACATATAATCATTTAATAATAAATCACGAGCTTCTTCTTTAGTTAAGCCTTTTTCTTTTCTTAATTCATATAAAGTATCTATAAACTCATTAGTTAAAGGAGAAGTCTCAGGATCAATAATAGTAGCTCGAGAAAGCTTATATTTATCTAAATCTATATCATTTTCTTTTCCAATCAATATAATATTTGCAATACCCTCTTCTAAAACAACTTCTGCGGCTTTTAATACTCTTTCATCCATAGTTTCGGGTAAAACAATTGTCTTAACATTTTTCTTTGCTCTTTCTTTAATAGACTCAATAAAATTCATAATAATTCACCCTCTATTTTTCATTTAATATTTCAAACATTTCCCTTTTTTCATTATTATAAAACTCTTTTTTACGATATCTCTTTATAAAAGCAACTATCTTTGATGGAAATGAAGCTACTAATTTATTAAAATCAACAACCGTATCATTATAAAACTTAATCGCACCCATTATATCTTCTTCATTATCATTAAACTCTTCTAAAATTTTATTTAAAGGCTTACTCTTCAATAACTTTTCATTTTCATCTAATATTTTATATAACTCATTAGACGCTTTCTTAAGTAAAGAATGTGCCACAAAATTATTCGCATCAACAGGAATAATATCTAATTCAGGTAATAATTCTTCGTTTTTCAATTCCTTAGTAATTATAGGTTTAGCTCTATTCAATAAATCCTCTTTCTTTTGTAAATACAAAGAAATATCCTCCTCGGCCTTATCTATTTTAATAATTGCTAACTGAAATTTATTATGTATAATAACAAATATAAATAATAAAAACGATACTACCACAATAATTCCTATAATAATCTCTACCATATTATACCCTCCATACTATATAGATTATAACAAATTAGAATGTTGAATACAATAAATAATATAATTGTATATATTAATAAAGTTATGATATAATCTACTCATGAATTTTAAGTGGGTGGTACTATGCCTAGAATAGAGATAAAAGCTACTATTATAAATAGTGAAGAAACTAAAGAATTAAAAACAAAAGCTATTCTACAAGATGAAATAATAAAATATAAAGAAGATGATACCTTAGTTTCAATAGATTTAGAAAGACATATCTTAACAAGAGATAATAATAATTATAAATTGCTTTATAATTTTGATGAAAATAAAGGTAGTATAAATCTAAAAGAAAATAATCAAATAGTAGAAATACCAATAGTAACAAAGAATATAGAAAGAAAGAATAATGATATTAAAATAGAATATGCAGTAGAAAATGATATATTTAAATATCAAGTAGAGGAAAAAAAATGAGTATATTAAAAGAATTAGAATTAGATATCAAAAAAATACTAAAACAAGCTGGTTATGAAGTAGAACGTTTAGCCATGGAAGAATCAAATCGTAAAGATTTAGGAGAATATCAATTAAATGATGCCATGCAATTAGCTAAAACTTATCATGATAACCCTAGAAATATTGCTGAAAAAATAAAGGGCGAACTAGAAAAAGATTCACGCTTTACAAATATAAATATTGCTGGGCCAGGCTTTATAAATTTCAGTTTATCAAACGAATATATAGTAGAAATACTAAATCGTATGAATCAAGATATATTTAACAATATAGATAAGAAAGCTCCTAAAAAGATAGTAATAGACTATGGAGGAGCAAATGTTGCTAAAGCCTTACACGTAGGACATTTAAGAAGTGCTAATATTGGTGAAGCTCTAAAAAGATTAGCTAATCTATTAGGCTGCAAAGCCATAGGAGATGCTCATTTAGGAGACTTTGGTAGACCACTAGGATTAGTTATAAAAGAAATAAAAGAAGAATATCCTGATTTAGCTTATTTTGATCCAAATTATGAAGGAGACTATAGTGAAATAGAACTTCCTATCACAAATGAAGATTTAGAAAGAATTTATCCTTTAGCATCCAACAAATCAAAAGAAGATGAAGCTTATCTAGAAGATGCTAGAGATATAACTATGAAATTCCAATCTAAAGAAAAAGGCTATTACGAATTATGGAAGAAAATAGTAGATATATCAAAAAAAGATATCAAAAAAATATATGATTCATTAAATACAAACTTCGAAATATGGAATGGTGAATCAGATGAAATGGAATTCTTTGCTGAATTATATAAAATATATGAAGAAAAAGGACTAATTACTGAAAGTGAAGGTGCTAAAGTAATAGATGTATCAAAAGAAGATGATAATGCACCTATGCCACCATTAATGATGGTAAAAACTAATGGTACTATGTCATATGACTCTACTGATTTAGCCGCTATTTTAGAAAGAAAAGTAAACTTTAATCCAGATGAAATATGGTATGTAGTAGATGGAAGACAATCACTTCATTTTGAACAAGTATTCCGTGCTGCACGTAAAGCAAAACTAGTAGATGATAATGTAGAATTAATTCATATAGGTTTTGGTACTATGAATGGTAAAGATGGCAAACCATTTAAAACAAGAGATGGTGGAGTAATGTCTCTTGAAAATTTAATAGAATTAGTAAATATAGAAACATATAAAAGAATAAATAATGAAAGCATTTCAGAAGAAGAAAAACAAGAAATATCCAAAGTAGTAGGAATGGCTGCTTTAAAATATGCTGACTTATTACCATTTAGAGGAACAGACTATATTTTTGAAACTGAAAAATTTGCCGACTTAGAAGGAAAAACAGGTCCATACTTATTATATTCAACAATACGTATGAAATCACTTCTAAAGAAAGCAAATGCTAAAGAGAAAAACACAATAATAAAACTAAAAGGCCAAGTAGAAAAAGATATAGCTTTAACCCTATTAAATCTACCAACTATATTAAATAAATCATATGAAACAAAATCTTTAAATGATATAGCAGAATACTTATATAAATTAACATCTCTTTATAATAAATTTTATCAAGATAATAGAGTTTTAGCAGAAGAAGATAATGAATTAAAAATATCTTGGTTAGCTTTAACAGAGTTAGTTTATAAGGTAAATACCTTACTATTGGATACTTTAGGAATAATTGTTCCTGATAAAATGTAAAAAAAGTGTTGCGTATAGTAAAGATATATGTTATAAATTTATTGGTTTGTTTTTAAACCACTAAATAAAAGAAAAAAACAAAATAATTATAAATACATAGGAGGACGCCAAATGAGTCTCAAAACAATGAAGAAAGATGAATTAGAATTGCTATCAAACAAGGATATAGCATTCATGATTTTATCAGAAGGAAAAAGAAAGTTAAATACTGCTGATTTATTTAGAAAAATAATGAAGCTACTAGATTTACCAGAAAGTGCTTTTGAAAAGAAAATAGCAGATTTTTATACTGCCCTAGCAACAGATAAAAGATTTATTCTACTAGATAATGGTAAATGGGATTTAAGAAGCAATCATACATCAGATAAAATAATAAAAGTATCAGATGAAGACGAAGAAGATGAAGATACGTCTGAAGAAGAAAAACAAGAAGAAGAAATAGAAGAAGATAATTTTGATGATACTGAAGATGAAGAATATGATGAAGACACTAACGAAGAACTAAAAGATCTAGTAGTAATCGATGAAGATGAGTTAGAACTAGAAGAATAAAAGAAATGGATAGAATCTCTATCTTTTTTTTATGTATAATTTCAATAAGTATGATATAATAGGACTGAATTACGAAAGAATAGGTGATAATATGATAGAAAGATTAGAAGCAACATTAGAAAAATATAATCAATTACAAGAAGAATTAACAAAACCCGAAGTATTATCTGATATAAAAAAAACCAAGGCTTACTCTAAAGAAATAGCCGAATTAGAAGATATAGTAACTTGCTACAAAAAATATAAAAAAGTATTAGAAGATATAGAAAATACTAAAGAAATGGTAAAAGACCCAGAATTAGGAGAAATGGCTAAAGAGGAATTAAAAAACCTAGAAGAAGAAAAAATAGCCTTAGACTCAGAATTAGAAGTATTATTGATTCCTAAAGATCCTAACGATAGTAAGAATGTTATCATGGAAATAAGAGGGGCAGCAGGTGGAGATGAAGCTAATATCTTTGCTGGGGATTTATTTAGAATGTATACCAGATACGCAGAAAAACAGGGCTTCTCTTATCAAGTATATAACTCTATTGATGGTACAGCTGGAGGCTTTAGTCAAATAGAATTAATAATAAAGGGAAATGGAGCCTACTCTAAATTAAAATATGAAAGTGGTTCCCATAGAGTTCAAAGAGTACCTGTTACAGAATCAAATGGTAGACTACAAACTTCAACAGCTACAGTATTAGTAATGCCAGAAGCTGATGAAGATGTAGAATTAGAAATAAACCCTAATGATTTAAGAATTGATATTTATCGTTCTAGCGGTTGTGGTGGCCAAGGTGTAAATACAACTGATTCTGCTGTTAGAATTACACACCTTCCAACCGGTGTAGTAGTAACTTGTCAAAACGAAAGAAGTCAAATTCAAAATAAAGAACAAGCTATGAAAGTCTTAAAATCAAGATTATATGAGCTACAAGAACAAGAAAAAGCTGAAAAAGAAGGAAATGAAAGACGTAGTAAAATCGGTACTGGAGATAGAGCTGAAAAAATTAGAACTTATAACTACCCTCAAAACCGAGTAACTGATCACAGAATTGGCTTTACTACTAATAATCTAGATCGTATTATGGATGGAGCGCTAGATGATATTATAGATGCTTTAATTCAAGAAGATCAAAAAAGAAAACTACAAGGCGAGACAGAATAATATGACAATAGAAGAACTCTTAATATATGGTAAAAGTCATTGCCATAAAGATCACGCCAAAATATTACTCGCAGAATTACTAAACAAAAATCCCTTAGAACTATTAAATTGTCTTGCTGAAAATGTTCCCCAAGAAAAAACAGAAATATATAAAGAAGAAATACAAGCTTTAAAAGAAGGAAAACCTCTACAATATGTTCTAAAACAAGTAAACTTCTATGGTAATAAATTCTATATTGACGAAAGAGTTTTAATACCCAGATTTGAAACAGAAGAATTAGTAGAAAATACCATAAGCTTTATTAATCAGTATTTTAATAATCCCATAGATATTATTGATTTAGGTTGTGGAAGTGGGGTAATAGGGTTAACTCTTGAAAAAAAAGTTTCCACAAGTTCTGTGGATTTAATAGATATTTCTAAAGAAGTCTTAGAAGTAACAAAAATTAATAAAGAAAACTTAAGTTCAAAAGCAAATATTATAGAAAGCGATTTCTTTAAAGAAATAAACAAAACATATGACGTAATTATTTCAAATCCTCCTTATATAGCAACCAAAGAAGAAATAGAGGACATTGTAAAAGATAATGAACCACATACAGCTCTGTATGCCGGCGAAAAAGGCTTAGACTGCTATGAAAAGATTATTAGGGATTTAAATAATCATATGAAAGATAAATGCTTAGTAGCTTTTGAAATAGGTATGAATCAAGCTGCTAGTATTATTAATATAATAAATAATTATCTCCAAGATGTTAAAATAATAGTAAAAAAAGATTTATCAGACAAAGATAGAATGCTATTTATATTAAAAAATCTAGGATAAAAGCTCACAAACAAAGTGAGTTTTAATATGAAAATATCACCAGCGACACAAAAAAAAGAACTTATAATAATATTGATATAACACAAATGATAATTTAAAAAGAAAATACAACTAAAACTATTTACAATAAAATATATGTAATTTAAAGGAATAAGTTGACAAATACCTAGTAATTTCTTATGATTAAGTTGGGAAGTAAGAATTAAATTAATAAATAAAATATATATATATTTCAGGAGGAAATAAAATGAAAGTAATAGAAATTGAAGGTGGCAGAAAATTATCTGGTTCAATTAGAGTAAGTGGTTCAAAAAACGCAACGCTAGCTTTAATACCAGCTGCTATCTTAACAGATGAAGAAGCAACAATTTGTAATATCCCAGAGATTACAGATACAGATGCACTATGCGACATACTTGCAGACTTAAACGTAAAAGTAAATCGTTCAACAGAAAGTATGGTAATTAATCCTAAAGATATGAAGAATGTAGTAATTGCTGAAGAACATTCAAATAAATTAAGAGCTTCATATTATTTTATGGGAGCATTATTAGGAAGATATAATAAAGCAGAAATGTATTTTCCAGGAGGTTGCTCAATAGGTGCAAGACCAATTGATCAACATTTAAAAGGCTTTGAAGCACTAGGTGCCAAAATCACAAATGAAGGAAATAAATATATCCTTGAAGCCAAAGAACTAAAAGGTGCAAATATTTATTTAGATGTTGTTTCTGTAGGAGCAACTATAAACATTATTTTAGCAGCTGTTCGTGCTAAAGGAATTACTACAATTGAAAATGCTGCTAAAGAACCAGAAATAGTATGTGTATCCACATTCTTAAACAACATGGGAGCAAAAATTACTGGAGCAGGAACTTCAACTATTAAAATTGAAGGTGTAGATCACTTACATAAATGTTTTTATGAAGTAGTACCAGATAGAATAGAAGCTGCAACTTATATTGTAATAGGAGCTTTATGTGGAGATAATCTAAAAGTTGATAATGTAATACCAGAACATATAGATGCAATGCTATCAAAGCTTGAAGAAGTTGGAGTAGAAACAGAAGTAGGAGTAGATTACGTAACAGTTTTAAATACTAATAAAGAACTAAAAGGGACAAAGATTAAAACAGCTGTATATCCAGGCTTCGTTACTGATATGCAACAACCATTTACAGTATTACTAACTCAAGTAAATGGTAAATCAACTGTAACAGAAACAATATTTGAAAATAGATTTAAACATGTACAATATCTAAATGCCTTAGGAGCTAACATAACAGTAGAAAACCAAACCGCTACTATTATTGGGCCAACTAAATTAAAAGGTACAGAAGTAGCCGCAACAGACTTAAGAGCTGGAGCTGCTATGGTTGCCGCAGGTTTAATAGCAGAAGGAAAAACTACTATTACTAATGCCGAACATATTTTAAGAGGCTATGAACAAATAGTAGAAAAACTAACATCTGTAGGTGCCAAGATAAAAATACTAGAAGTATAATTATAAAATTATATTTCTTTTTGTCTAAAAGCAAATAATAAAAAAACACTTGAAAAATAATAAATAATTTGATATATTAAGTACGCATTGAATTACTATGACAAATATTTTGTCATGGCGGAAGGAGAGATAATATGAAAAAGGATATTCATCCAGAAATAAAGGACTGTACAGTTACATGTGCTTGTGGTAATACTTTTACTTGCAAATCAACAAAATCAGAAATAAATGTTGAAATTTGTTCAGAATGTCATCCATTCTATACAGGAAAACAAAGTAGAGCTTCTCGTGCAGGTAGAGTAGACAAGTTCAATAAAAAATACGGTTTTACAAATAAAGAAGCAGAATAAAGTAGATTTATCTACTTTTTTTTATTCCCTATGATATACTTATAGTATTAGGGGGAAAACAATATGGGAAAACCAGACAGATTTTTAGACCTCCCTACAGGGGAAGAAAATGATCCGAGAAAAGATAAATACCTAAGTCTTCCAACAAGTGATTATTATACCTTTAAATCAGATGAAGAAGCAGAGGCTTTTTATAAATTGACTTTACCTGAAATAGAAAAAATAAAAGATTACCGACTTGTAGAACAATACAAATGGGAATTAGAACAACTAAAAACAGATCTAATAGCCAAAGGAGTAATAGAATTACTATATGGAGAGTCAATCGAAACGATATTTTCAGCAATTGAAAAATCTCAAGAACAAGAAAGAGATAATTATAGCTATTCTTTTTTCCCAAACCATATAGTTACTATACATAGACCAACAAGAGAAAGTAAAACGAAAAAAACTTGTTGTTGCTATTTCTGCGCCTGTATTATAAGATCGGGCTCTCCCAAAATAACTTGGAGACCACTATTAATAGATCATGATACAAAAGAAGCATATATACTAAATCATGAAATAATTGTTTGCCCGGAATGTAGTTCTAATTTACCAACAAACATTAGTGAATTAGAAACACTAAACGATAATATGTTAGGTGAAAGTTTTTATAACAATGGAGTGATTGATATTCAATATGACCATTTAGCAGGAATTACAGGTGGTGAATTATACCCTAAAAGATTAGAAAGGAAGAGGTAATATGCGTATAGCCCTAGCAAGCGATCATAGAGGATTTGCTTTAAAAGAAGAATTAAAAATAAAATTACAAGAACAAGGCCAAGAAATAATAGATTGTGGAGCCTTTAATGATGCCCCTTCTGACCATATGGATTATGCCTTCAAATTAGGGGATAAGATAGTAAAAAAAGAAGCAGACTATGGAGTTGCTATATGTGGTACCGGAATAGGTATGAGCATTGCCTGCAATAAAATGAAAGGTATTCGTTGTGCTAAAGTAGATAGTAACAATGATGTTATTAAAACTAGATTAGATAATGATTCAAATGTAATGTCATTTGGTCAAGATATTCCTTTAGAAACAGCTTTAGAATGGGTTAACCTATTCATTAATACCCCTAAATCTATGGAAGCAAGATTTGTAAGAAGAAGAAATAAATTAAAACAATACGAGGCGAAACATTATGACAAGTAAATTTTTATTATATGTAGTAAATACAATATTAGTAATATGGGCAATGGATTCTATTAATATTAATGGTATCTTTAAAAAAAATAGAATCTTACAAGCCAGAGTATTTTACTTTTTATTAGGTCTAAGTCTAATATATTTAGTAACTAATTTTATCTGGGATTTATATAGTTCTATAAAAATTATATAAATCCTTCTTTTTTTTTGAAAAAAACATATATTTTATAATAATTATGGTAAAATAATGAATGGGAGGAATGAGACATATGCTAGCAAGAGATATTGGAATTGATTTAGGAACAGCAAATGTATTAATTTTTATTAAAGGAAGAGGAATTGTACTAAATGAGCCTAGCATAGTCGTCATTGATACTGAAACAAAAAAAGTAATTGCTGTAGGAGAAGAAGCTAAAGAAATGTTAGGCAGAACCCCTGAAAAAATAAAGGCTATAAAACCAATGAAAGATGGGGTAATTGCTGACTTTGAATTAACAGAAATAATGTTAAATGAATTTATAAAAAAAGCCAAAGCTAGAAAAGTAATTACTAAACCAAGAATATTAATATGCTGTCCTACAAATATTACCCCTGTTGAAAAGAATGCTATTAGAGAAGCTGCTGAAAGAACAGGTGCTAGGAAAGTATATATAGAAGAAGAACCTAAAGTTGCTGCTATAGGTGCTGGTATGGATATATCAAAAGCAACTGGTAACATGGTATTAGATATTGGAGGAGGAACAACAGATATAGCTGTTTTATCAATGAACGATATTGTATCTTCAAAGTCCATAAAAATAGCCGGTAACCAATTAGACCAAGATATTATTAGTTATATAAGAAGCAAATATAAACTATTAATTGGTGAAAAAACAGCTGAAGAAATAAAAATAAATTTTGCTAATGTATATAAACCAAAAAAGACAGAAAAACTAGAAATAAAAGGTAGAGACCTAATGACAGGACTACCTAAAGCAATTGAAATTACTCAAAATGAAACAAAAGAAGCAATGGATGATAGTATTAATCGTATGATAAAGGCCTGTAAAAGTGTCCTAGAACTAACACCACCAGAATTATCCGCAGATATTGTGGAAAAAGGTGTAATTCTAACAGGAGGAGGATCTTTATTAAGAGGTTTATTAGAACGATTAGAAAATGAACTAACAATACCAGTATTAATAGCAGAAACACCCTTAACTTGTGTAGCCGAAGGCTGTGGAATATTATTAGAAAATAGAAAGCAATTAGAACAAAACCAATAAAATGGTTTTTTTCTTTGTATTTAATAACAGATTTGATATAATTTGATTAGAAAGAAGTGAAGCAAATGAAATTGCAATTGTTATCTGCTGTAAGAATAGTATTAGTAACATTTTTATTTTCGGCCGTATTCATGTTCCTAATGAGAAAATTAGCTACTCATATAGGGGCCGTAGATATACCTAGATCTGAAGAAGGAAATCGTCATATTCATAAAAAAATAACTCCTAAAATGGGAGGGTTAGGTATATTCTTAGCCTTCTTAATGGGCTATATGTTCTTTGGAGAGCAAAGTATTAGAATGAACTCTATCTTAATAGGAAGTTTTATAATAGTTCTTATTGGTATGTTTGATGATATAAAACCAATAAAAAACAGCTATAGATTTTTAGTTCATATAGCCGCTGCCTCTGTAATTGTTTTTTACGGAGGAATATTATTAGATAATATATCAGCCTTTGGCTTTTCCTTAAACTTTGGAATTCTTTCTTACCCAATAACAATATTATTTATAGTAGCTTGTACTGATATTATTGATTTAATAGATGGACTAGATGGTTTAAGTGGTGGTATATGTAGTATTTTCTATTTAACTATCGCTATTATCGGTTTATATCAAGGAAGATTTGGAACACTTGTAATGACTTTAACATTAATAATGCTAGGTTCAACCTTAGGTTTCTTACTACATAACTTTCACCCAGCTAAAATATTTGCCGGGGACTGTGTAACCTTTATGGGCTTTATAATTGGAGTTATAACTCTACTAGAATTTAAAGGCCCAGCACTTATCTCCTTCTTTGTACCAGTAACTATTTTAGGAATACCAATATTAGATACCTTCTTTGCTATTATAAGAAGACTATTAAAAGGTCAACCACCCTTCCAAGCAGATAAAGGACATCTTCACCATCAACTATTAGGAATGAATTTTTCTCAAACAGTAACAGTACTAATTATTTATGGAATCGATTTACTATTTGCCGCAGCTTCTATTTGTTTCACAATAATTGATCCTGTAATAGGAGAAATAATATATATAATTATCTTTATCATAGTAATATGGTTTGTTCTACATACATCTATTATTTCTGAAAAAAACCCAAAATTTACTGATAAAATAAAAAGAAAATTAAGATTAAAAAAGAAATAGTCACTATAAACATAGTGGCTTTTTTATGGCAAATATGCTATACTAAAATTACAAGGAGGCGATAGTATGGAAATTATAATTCATGGAGACAAAATTAAAGTAACTAAAGCTATGCGTGATTATATTGAAGAGAAGCTAGATAAATTAAATAAATATCTAGAAAATAGCGATACTGTTCGCGCAAACGTCATAGTAAAAGTTAAAGGACATGAACAAACAGTTGAAATAACCATACCATTAAAATCATTTATTTTAAGATCGGAGGAAACAAAAGAAGACTTCTATGCTGCTGTTGATAAAGCAACTGACGTATTAGAAAGACAAATACGTAAAAACAGAACAAAACTACAATCAAAGAAAGAAAAACAAAATATTGATTTCAATTTTGCTAATATAGAAGCTATAGAAGAAGAAAAAGAAGAGCATAAAATTGTTAAACGTAAACTAATAGAAGTAAAACCTATGACAGAAGAAGAAGCAATTCTTCAAATGGAATTATTAGGACACGAATTTTATATGTTTAAAGATGCAGATACTGATAAGTATGCAGTAGTATATAGACGTAAAGATGAAAATTACGGAATTATAGAATCAGAGTAAAAAGAAAAAACGAGAAAACCTTTAAATTCTCGTTTTTTTTTGATAAAATAAATACTTGAAGGAGAAATGGACATGAGTATATTAAAAAAGATGTTTGATCATGAATATAAAGAATTAAGAAGATTCCGTGGTATTGCTGATAAAGTAATGGCTTTGGAAGAAGAATATTCAAATCTAACAGACACAGAATTACAAGATAAAACCGAGCAATTTAAAGATAGATTAAGAGAAGGAGAAACCCTAGATGATATCTTAGTAGAAGCTTTTGCTACTGCCAGAGAAGCCTCTTTCCGTGTCATTGGTGAAAGACACTTCTATGTTCAAATTCTAGGTGCTTTGGCAATTCATTATGGAAATATTGCTGAAATGAAAACTGGTGAAGGTAAAACATTAACTGCTGTATTACCAGCATATTTAAATGCTCTTACTGGTGATGGAGTTCATATTATAACCGTTAATGAATACTTAGTAACCCGTGATGCTGAATGGATGGGTGGAATTCTAAGATTCTTAGGTTTATCAGTTGCTGCCAATATAAGAAGCATGTCATCTAAAGAAAAACAAGACGCATATAATTGTGATATTTTATATTCTACAAATAGTGAAATAGGTTTTGATTATCTAAGAGATAACATGGTTGTAAAAAAAGAAGAAAGAGTTCAAAGAAAACTTAATTTTGCTATTATCGATGAGGTTGATTCAATCTTAATTGATGAAGCTAGAACACCATTAATTATTTCTGGTGGTGAAATGACTAATGCTAATTTATATATTCAAGCAGACCAATACGCCAAAAGTCTAAAGGCAGAAAAAGACTATATTTTTGACGAAAAAACAAGAAGCGTTAATCTAACAGAAGAAGGGTCTGATAAAGCCGAAAAAGCGTTTCATATAGACAATTTATATGATATAGAAAATGCAACTTTACTTCATTTTATTAATCAAGCTCTACGTGCTAACTATTCAATGAAAAGAGATATTGACTATGTTGTACAAGATAACGAAATAGTAATAGTAGACCAATTCACAGGACGTTTGATGAAAGGAAGAGCTTATTCAGATGGCTTACACCAAGCAATAGAAGCCAAAGAGGGCGTAAACATCAATCAAGAAACTAAAACTCTTGCGACAATTACTATTCAGAATTTATTCCGTATGTATAAAAAACTAGCTGGTATGACTGGTACTGCTAAAACAGAAGAAGAAGAATTTAGAAATATTTATAACATGTACGTAATAGAAATACCAACCAACAAGGAAGTAATAAGAATAGATGCTCCAGACTTAGTATATGCAACAAAAGAGGCTAAATATAAGGCTATAATTGAGTTTGTTAAAGAAAAATACCAAGAAGGACAACCTGTATTAATAGGTACAATTGCTATCGAAACAAGTGAGTTGATAAGTAGTTTATTAAAACAAGCTCATATACCACACGAAGTATTAAATGCTAAGAATCATGAAAGAGAAGCTGAAATAATCTCTAAAATTGGTTTAAATAAATCTGTAACTATTGCTACAAATATGGCTGGTCGTGGTACAGATATTAAATTATCAGATGAAATAAGAGCTTTAGGTGGACTATGTGTTGTAGGTACTGAAAGACATGAATCTCGTCGTATAGATAATCAGTTACGTGGACGTTCTGGTCGTCAAGGAGACCCAGGATATACCCAATTCTTTGTATCGATGAAAGATGATCTAATGGTAAGATTTGGTTCTGATAGAATTGGTACAATGATGGAAAATATGGGTTTAGGAGACCAAGCAATCCGCAGTAAAGCCTTCACCAAATCAGTAGGAACAGCCCAAAAAAGAGTTGAAGGAAACAACTTTGATATTCGTAAAAACTTACTACAATATGATGACGTAATGAATAATCAAAGAGAAATAATCTATGATAAAAGAAACAAAATACTAGATAATGAATCAATTCATGAAATGGTATTAACTACCTTTAGACATCATATAGAAGACTTAGTAAAATCTCATATTGCCCCAGAAGGATATCTAACAGAAGATGACTATAAAGAAATAATGGAATTTGCTAATGAGAATCTATTAAAGAAAGATATAAAAATAAAAGATATTGAAGATAAAAAAGAAGAAGAATTAATAGATTATTTATCTAAATTAGTAATAAACGAATATGAAGAAAAAATAAAAGATATTCCACCAGAAGTAACACAAGAATTCGAAAAAGTAATAACTCTTCAAGTATTAGATAATTATTGGATGGAGCATATAAATACTATGTCTCATTTGAGAGAAGGTATTCACTTAAGAGGCTATGCCCAAGAAGATCCATTAAGAGCTTATACTATGGAAGGATTTGACCTATTTGATTCTATGCTACAAAAGATAGATAAAGATGTTTCTATATTCTTATTAAAAGCAGAAATAAGACAAAATATAGAAAGAAAAGAAAAACCAAAGAAACTACTAACTAACGATACAGAAGAAAAAGTAGCTAAGAAAAAGCCATTAAAAAAACAAAAAATAGGTAGGAATGACCCATGCCCATGTGG
>CACZGA010000003.1 GCA_902780585.1 uncultured Erysipelotrichaceae bacterium
CGTTGGTCTATTTCCGTTATCCATTTTGTATCTTGTTTATCCATCTTTTCATCTCCTTATCTATTGGGTTAATTGTTTCAAAGCCGTAACATCTAAAATAAAAGGCTTGTCGTTGTTTTCTTGGCTTATGTTTGTTTGAGTTGTATAACTCTTTGCACCATTTAAGGCTTCTAATTGGCTTATTAATGTACTATCTGTTATTTCAGTTGTTGTTGGAGTCGATAGAACATAATACACTATTGTGGTATGTGTAGATAACCAAGTTTTGAAATCTGCCACTGAACTAGAAATATCAGTTAATATATCTAGTGAATAATTGCTATCTTCTCTTAAATATGCACTATTTAATACTCTTTGAGAACTACTCGAAACACCTTTGAAATAATTTGAATATATAGGGTTATTTGCTATATATACATTTCCTATTGCATATCTAAATATATTTCCTGTTGTTATAGAGTGTATTGAGTAACTCTCACTACCATTTAATACAACCTTACCTATTTTTTTATTTACATACCATATTTTTCCATAAGGTTCGTATGGTAGGGCAGTTGAACCTTCGTTTAGCATAGGTCTTACTGTAATGTTATTGACTTGTGTGTCGTATGGAATATTCACTCTTACTAAAATTGTTTTTTCTGCATTTATTGTAAAACTTGTATAACTACTGCCTGCACTTACTTCTGCCAATTTTGTCGAATTAGAAGTGTC
Source organism: uncultured Erysipelotrichaceae bacterium (assembly GCA_902780585.1). GTDB lineage: Bacteria > Bacillota_I > Bacilli_A > RF39 > UBA660 > UBA3789. The sequence goes on from CACZGA010000003.1 coordinate 715, forward strand.
ATAAACTTGAATATTGTAATTACTTCCACCACCACTTACAGTATAAGTTCCTGCATGTATTGTTTTTACTATTCCATTTGTTAAAGCATTTGCTATTGTAATTGCAGAAGGACTTTGACCACTGTCAGGAGTACCATTTGCAGTTGTTGTACCGTCTTTGTATATTTTAAAAGTAATTCCATTTACAGTTGCACTATACTCATTTGAAAAACCACCCCATAAATTCTTTCCTGTACTCTTTTTAATACTATCTTGGTAATCTCCTATTTTACATAGTTCTATATCTCCTAAACTAATAGGATAACTTTGGCTTTGGTATGGTTCATAAGTTGTTGCTTGGGTATTTTTTTCTAGTTGAATAGTTGTAGGTGTTGCAAAATATCGCCCTATATAAGCATAACTTGTATTAGCTGGCGCAGTTCTTGTTTGTGTTAATGTGGTGTTATTTGAAACTGCATATCTTCCTAAATTATTACCATTTCCATCGAAAAATTGTATTAAAATTGCCCCATTACCACTAGCACTATCAAAAGTTGCACTTAAAGTAAATGTATCTCCTTGTTTGCAATCATATTTATGTAAGTTAGCCCCACTTAAATTTATTATTTCTTGTGTATTGTAGTTACTCCATAAATTAGTTACAACACTATCATCAAACAAATTCTTCCCTACTACATTTATTTCATTATCCCCACTTACAACGTGCATGTCTTGTGGTGCGTCTGGTGTTGGCGTTCCTTCTTGACTTGTATTTCCCTTTAAATTTATTTTCATTGGTGCTTCTTCTGTGTTATTTAGGGTTAGGGTTTCTCCTTCTCCTGTTACTTTCTCCCAATTATTCCATATTTTGTCTATACCATTGTTCATTATTTCAAGATAACTATTTCTTATTACTTTTGGTATATTTTCTATGTTCTTATATGTTGGGTTATCAGTATATGGTTGATATTCAGTTGCAGTTGTTCCTTTTTCTACTTGTATATTAGATATTACTACTCCTGTTGATGCACTTAAATATCCTGCAAAACCTACTTTTTCGGCATTATTAACTACAACATAATTTTCCGCCTTTATATGAGTAGTTGTATTTGCAGGTATTTGTACTCCTATGCTTTTTGCTAAATTAGACCCAGTTCCATTTTGCTTAGTACATAAAAACCAATTGTTTATTGTTACTGCACTTGTTGTTGTAATATCAAAACTTACAGAGTATGTTCCTGCTAATAGTGAAAAAGTGTCATAGGGTACACTTGCATTATCTACATTTATTGTAACACTTGAGCCATTTGAGTTTCTTGTAAATGAGCCGTCATAATTATTTGTATAATATGCTGATGTTGTTATTTTGTTATAATCAAACAAGTTTTTACCATTATTTATATCTACATTTGTTATTGTGTCATATACTTCGTCAACATTTTCATACATTGAACTTATTGTATCTGCTATTGCCATATATTACACCCCATTTCCATTGTTAAGGTTATCTAATAGGGTTTGTATATCTCCTATTCGTGCAGTTAGTACATTTTCTAGTGTTCCTTTACTTATAAATGAATTATCACTTGCAGTTGAATAAGTAGAATAGTTATAAATATTTGACATAAGATTTCCGTTGGTGTTTTTTGTAATTGCATAAGCGTCAATTTTTACTACTCCACCTGTGCTTGAACTAGCATAATCAGTATTTGATACAAGACCTTTTCCTGTGATTACATTCTCTAGTGTGCCTTTTGATATAAAAGCAGTATCTAGTATATTACCATAAGAACTATAAGCAACAACTCTACTGGTTAATTCTCCACCACTATTTACTACTAATTGTTGTCCTATTGATGCCTTTATAACTCCACCTTTACTAGAAGTAGCATAGTCAGTATTCTTTACATAATCAGTTAAGTCTACTTGCACTCCAATCTTTCCAAGCAATTCCCATTGGTTATCGATATACACATATTCGGCATAGTTGTTACCTTCTTCGGTTGGGTTTTCTAATGGTAATAAGTATATTGCACTTTCGTCTATATCGTGAGTAGGTAGGGTTTGCACTATAATCATGTGTATTGCCCCTGCCTCTCCTTTTGGTATTGTAAAATTAAGAATTGGGTTTAAATCAGTTCCTACATTTATTACACTTGCTTGACTACTTGGTGAACCTGTTGTAGTTGTTCCTACTTGTATGCTAGGTACTATTTGTCCTAAATCTACTTGCCTTGACATTTAATCAACCTCCTTCGCATATTTCCAATGATAACCACCACATTTATTTCTTTTTCCTTTTAAGCAACTCCATATATGATGACTTATATTCAATTCTCTTTCAGCATCTGTAATACTATCAAAAGTTCTATCTAATTCAACACAATAAACAGGTGTAATAATTTTATAATGTGCTTTACTTCTTACACCTTTTTTAAATTCAGTTGATGGAGAATTGTGTTGTCCTTTATGTGATATGCTTAATTTTTTTCTAGTTTCTTCACTTATAGTACCATTACTACCACCTAAACCACCTTCTTGAACATTATATCCATTGCTAATTGTATCTAATTTAGTAATGTATTCTTTTTCAAGTTTTATTGCGCCTTCTTGTGTAAGATTTTCAAACAACACTTCTTTTTTAAAATTATCCCAACCATATTTAACAATTGCGCTACCTATCCTGGTTGGTTTTTTATACCCTTTTCCATTTTTCCATCTCTTATTTACATCTTGTTTTGTAATTCCTATATATTGCTTACCATTAATTAAATTTGTAAAGCAATACAACTTATAATTATCTATCATAGGTTACCACCAAATGCTTATCTACTATTTCCATTTTTTCTATTGAAATACCATCTTCCAATGTTACATCTTTTGTTGTCCCATCTTGCCTAGTAATTGTGATAGATGTTATTTTACCTGTTTTCTCAGCATTTATATCTAATCTTTCAGCATTTTCAATAGCTTCGTCAATCTCTTCTATCTTTCCGTCAACCGTGTCAACTAGTTCATCTAGCTTATCATTAACTTCGTTCAAACCCTCTTGTAATGCTTGGGAATATAAATCATATTGTGTTGGTGTGATTATTTCTGGACTTAATGCACCTTCTTCGTATGATCCTGTAGGTACTGTAAATTCAGCATAAGATGGACTGAATCTATTCGCTAAATCATCGTTTTCGTCAATGTTAAAGCCATAAACACCCAACTTTACTATTTCATATTCATGCTTTAGCACTTCTGCCGGAATATCGCATTTGTTATTTATAATGTCTGTTTCATACATTTCGTCAGTTGATAATATAGTGAATATCGCTCTTTTTACTTGAAAAGAATTTGTAAAGTCGTCGAAATTAAAACGACATTCTGTTATTTTATATTCGTTTTCATGTGGCGTATCCGAATTTTCTAATATTATTACCGAATCTTTTGTAACCTCTATATTCACTCAATCACCTCTTTCTATATTTTAATCAGTAGTTTTTGTGTATTCTACTATTAACTTAATTTCATTAGTAGAACTTCTTAGGTTACCTATATTAAAATAAAAAGTTGTACTTTTGAAATCTCCAATACCAATACCATATCCTGATATATTATCGCTCGTTACCGCAGGAATTGTATTATAGCCCCATATCGAATTATAATAATAACCACTATAGTTAATTAACTTATCAAAATTGCTTATTCCATGATTCCTTTGTACAACTCCTGTTGGCACGTTTGTAAATTCTAAGACCTTCCTATAAATAGGTTTCCCATCTATCCATTTTCCTACTATACTTTCTGTTGTCGAATAAACATCTAATACTTTATCATCAACATATTCTTTAATGACTTTATTCTCAACTGTATTTCTACTACTATCGCTCATTTCCATATCAGGCGTACCACTTGTCGGGATTCTATCCGTTCCATAATCTACATATGTTTTTCCATCACCCGTTACAATAAAAGCACCATCTTCTATATCAATCGAATTAATATTAGCTGAATCTTCTATTCTTTTAAAATTAACACTAGCCATTAATATTCCTCCCATTCGGTATAATTTTGCTTGTTCCAATCTATTTCAGAAATAACACTATTCCATATCGTCATTATATCTAGATCGTCAAAGTTTATTAAGTTCAAGTCAGTTAACCATCTATTTAAGTCGCTATATGAAATATTTCTAACATTGACGTTATAATTGTAATTGTTTAAACTTGATGTTGGCAACCAGTCTTTTGTGGTTATCCAACCTCTTGGCTTATAATAGTAATAACCAATGTTCTTTATACCATGCTCAATATTTTCTATTTTTTGCATTGATAATATCTCGTTATCTACCCAAACATGTTTTTCATAATTAGGTATAATATATTCATTGTCGTAAATTTTTATATATTGATAAAACATATCCGAACTATCTATACTCGTTACAATGCCAAAATCATTTGGTAATTTAAATTTAGTGTAATTTAAATAAGGATCATTGTCAGAATCAGATTTGGCGTAAAGATATATGGACCGATTGTTATATCTTAAATAAATAAATCTTCTATTGTTACTTGTATTGTATATATATGCTATTCTTATATCATCATTGATTGTTATTATTTCAATTCTATTTGTATTCGTTATATTTTCATAAGAATCTCTGGGAAAAGACATATATAACGTTTTACCACTAAGATTATCACCAACTTGGATGTTTCGTAAAGGAGATTGTGCATCATCAAATACTTTTTCTTGTATTTGATTTGTTACATAATCTATTTGATTTTCGAAATCATTTAAGTAACTTGTTATTAAGTACATATTACTATCATAATTATTATTCATATTATTTTATCTCCTTTACTATTATACCATATTTGTGTGTTTTTTTCAAATTAGTTACCTCTTGCCTCTATATTGCATTGTAGACCACCATCGAACGTAAAGTCTTGTCTAGTAATTATTACATTTTTATAACCATCACTATTATCAACATAACGTGTTTGTACAGCTATTGTATCACCAACTTCTAAACTAGGGTCGCCTATAGTTTCCATAGTTATTTTATATTTACTATCCTCGGTCAAGTAATATTCAATACTTGAATCTATTGAACTATCTCTTGCGTCAAAATATTTCGAAAAGTCTAACGATAAGATATCACCTAATGCTAAATCATTACTTCTACTATGTACCTTAGTTGGTGGATCATCGTATATGTAGCCACTATAATTTATAGACACCGTATCTCCAACATGTCCACTAAATTTAACGTATATCATGTAATAATTTTTATCTATTAATGTTGCTGTAGCACCACCCGTACTAGTATAATTAAATGTACTACTATTGTAGTTGGTGTGTTTATTTAGATGATACCAGACATATTCTTCTTCGGCTTTTAATACATATGTATCTTCGACAACAGCTTCTATTGTACTAGAGCTTCTATTGAAAGAACTTATATCGGTTACTTCTACTGTTTTTATAACGGATTTAGTTTCATATTTAACATCAGACCTAAGTTCGTTTCTTGATATATAATCTACTATCTCATCGCTCAAATTATCTTCCGTTGCCACATTATACCGTGTAATACGAAACTTTCTTTTATTATATGACGCACTATTTGGATCATACCACATTATTTGAAAAGGCATTTGTGCTTGAATCCAGTTCAACAAGTTTGTGTCTTGTAGATAATTATTGTTATATGTTCCGCTGACAAACTGAAAAGAATAACCAGTCATGGTCCTAAAATAATTAGCAATCTGTGTTCCAGTAAAGGTACTCCTTAAAAATGTTCCGTCACTACTAATGGTTGTGTTCTTTAACAAACCCATCAAACTCTGTCCGTTTATACTAACGTTTCCGTCAACATCACTAGACCAATCACTAATATAAAAAACCCCCATAGGTACATACTCTATACCGTTTGTCTCTGTTAATATTCCAATATAAGGTTTCATTGTGGCGTCTGATGTCAAATATCGTACTATACTTGTTGGATTTATTGGGTCAAATCTATTACCACCATTCTGACTTGGATAATTGTTTAATTTTACTGAACACGTATTTATTGGTAATTCTTCTACCAATAAATCTATTTCTTCTGACACATCAAAACTAACTAGTTGATCGCCATCATATAAATCGCTTAAATTAAAGTCAACACTCGCTATTCTCAATCTATTGTTAGGGTATTCAACATTTATTATACGTATTGATATTTCTGATATGTTTTCCTCACTTGGAAATGTTCGCTGGTATGTTAACAAAGAATTGTCTCTAACATAATCAGTATATATTATTTCACCATCATAAACGTAGTCAACATCAAAATCAAATGGTAAATTATCTTTGAAGTAAATGGTTATACCTTTTACGGGCTTATCGTCAGAATCGTTAACGATTGTTATTTCCGTATCACTTATATCATTAAAAACATCTTCTGTAATTATACCAGCATCAATTTTGATATTTTCATTCCACACCATAAACGAACCATCTAATAAAGTATAATTTGATTCCAATGTAGCATATTTAGGCATTATTTTCTTGTTTGCAAATAATCCAGAACCATCATCTACAACCATCTCTGACAATTGCGGTAGTTTTGTTGCAACCAAAGAATATTCTTCATGTTGATACTCGACATCCACATATCCATAAATGTTCCTGTTTGGTTCCTTTATTGCTTTTTTAAAACTTTCACTAACACTTATCATTAATATTCTATAAAATCAGCGGTAACATCGGTTCTTAATGTCAATTCGTAAGTCTGTGGGCTAACAAATCTAGTTCTACCATCAACTGGACCGACATAACACTTAATTTCCTTTCTTTGTGAATAATTATCCGTATAGCGTAGATAAATATAATCATGATCATATAACCATTGTAATAATGCCATTTCATCCTTGTTCAATCTGTTCCAACCACATGTTATTTTTGCTCGATTACGTCTTACAATATCACGATGTAAATAACCTAGACTATCTTGATATGATCGTTCTAGATGTGTGTAGGTTGGAGAATAATTATCGGGAGAAGGAGTTGGAAGTTCTATCCAACTCTGTTTATTATCAACACTTGCTTCTAATAAAGCCATATTATCAACTCCTTACCATAACAGAAGATTTGTTTTTGTTCTTATCAATTTCTCGCATATCGTTGTATATACCTTCGGCGACTCTTTTGCCATCCATATTGACTTCTATAGGTCTCTCTGCATAACTTAACATACTTGCGTTTAAGGATACTAACAAATCAATTATTTGTTTATTATCATTACCATTATCATACCCATTAGCGTTTGGATTATATCGTTTCGGTGTAACCATTTCACCTTCATGTAAGTGATACAATCCCTCGCTTTCAATATAAGGTGTACCTGTTTCTAGCATTGGTATCTTTGGTATCTTGACTGTACTCAAAGACCAATTCTTACCAGAAACCTTACCAAGCGCTACAATCAACCCTCTAAGTGGAAATAATATAATGTTTATAGCATCAATCAAAAGATTAACTATCACCGCAAAGACGGTGTATATAGCCTTTCCTAAAGTGGTAAAGAAAGCCTTTAAAGCGTTTCCAACGGTTTTCATGTTTTTGCCCAATAATATTATTGCACCTATAACCAAGCCTATAGTCAATACAATCAGTGTTAATGGTGATGATAACAACGCACTTAATGCTAAACCAGCGTTCATAAGACCAATTGCCAATGTTACAGCACCAATAGCTAACGCAATACCCTCTATAATACTAGCCGTACTTTCTCCGAATATACTCTCTAAAAGTGTATCGATACCTTTAAAAGCACTTCTCATGGCTTCTAACACTGCATCCGCTATTTCTGCCCATTGTATATTAACTAAGAATGTTTTAATACTTTCTCCTATACCTTCCCAATCAACACTTACCAAGAAAAGTTTTATTCCATTAAATATGCCAACAACACCATCGGATATTGTCGTAGCCAACATTTCCCAATCAATACTCGTAAACGCACCAGAAACAGCTCTTCCTAATCCAGCACCAAATCTTATAAATGAAAATTTTTCAACGAAACCATACGCAAAGTTAATCGCAGTATTAATGCCATTGCCGAGCGTTGTCCCTAATTGTGTCCAATTTAATTCGAATAGCCCGTTTAAAAAGTCCGCAATATTATAACCAAGCGCTTGGAAGTTCTTTTGAATAGAGTCCCATTGTATATCACTCAACAAACCATTAATGGCGTCGGCGATATCTTCTCCGACTTCATGCCATTTACCTTCTTTTAAATGAGCCAATATATCGTCTAACAATTTAAAAGATTTTACACTATCATCTATCTTTATCTGACTGGCGGGAGACGAAGCACTTTCTGTTGGCAAGTTTGTAATTTCATCCATTCCCAATAATCCACGTTGTGCGTTTGCTGCTGCTTTTGAAGATTTTGCTTGTGTATCTAACGCTTTTGCGTTAGCTCTAGCAACCAAATCTATACCAGTCAAAGCGCTTACAAATTGTGCAACATAATTTGTAGCCATCGCAAACAATCTCGCAACAAATTCAATAGCTGGTGCTAATAAAGAACCTAACATATTCCAAGAATTGGTTAGAGACTCTTGTAATTCACTATCAAAAGATAAATATGAATTTACAGCCTTTGTTAACACAGACATTGCTGTTCTAACCCCAATTAGACCAAGCGCCAACTTTTTTATTTTACGCAAGCTACTATCAATTCCATTGCTCAAACTTTTAGTGAAGTTTTCAACCCCTCTAGTTTTAAACATTCCTTTAAAATTATTAGCCCATTCTTTCGTACTTTTATCTGGTTTTTGAGAGCCTCCGCCACCAGAACCACCACTTGTACCTGTTTTGTTTTGAAGTCTTAGTATTTCTCTCAACCTTTGAATAAGTCCGTTTGCTTCGCTACTAGATTCTTTTAGACCCTTTTCTAAGTTATCAATAGCTGGTGAGCCTTCTTCACTTTTTTGTGACTCTATTGTGTTTTTTAAATATTCTTGTAGTTCGTCTATAAGTTCTTTTTCTCTGTCTAGTTTTTCTTGTGTAATAAAAATATCCGCAGTAGGGTCACCTGTCCCTAAACCTAAATCTTGTGTTGGATTATAAAAAACTGACGACATGCCAGCTGGTCTTTGTGAAAAGGCTTTTGCTTGTCTTTCATATTCACTTGTTAAACTTTCTATTTCTTTTTTCAAATCTTCTGCTTTCATTTTAGAAGCAGAGAAATTAGAGTTGATATTATTGGTTGCGTTTGTGACGTTTTTCATACTATTAGCAACTTTATTTGTAGCATTATCGTATTGTTGCCATGAATGTATCGCGTTTTTCAGATTGTTTGTCATTTTATCCGTAACACTTTTTAAGTATAGTGTTATGGTATCCAAATCCATATAATCACCTCTGTTTTTGATTATCAAAATGTTTCTTTGTGGCTTTAGCCCATTTTTCGAAGAATATACGAGCTTTCAACCTTTCATTTTGTATTTCAATATCTTTTTCTTTTTCTGTTTTCATATCTTTTATTTCTTCACTCATAGGTTTGCTACGATATTGTAGAGGTTTTGTTCCTTTTTTAGAAAAAGCATGTAATATAGGAGATACATCACAAAGTGCCTCGTATATATACATGCCTTGTTTCCACATAAACACATCGTCATATCGCATTTTTAACTTATATGCTTCACGATAGAATTTTACAAGATAAGCATCACCATTCCAATACTCATCAAAACTCATACCGTATGCCATATAATAAGGACATTCGTGTTCAAAAAGTTTAGTAAGGGAAGAAGACTCTACTCTTGAGTTTCCACTTTTGGTGAAAGACTCACTACTTCCCAACTGACGTTTCCCTCATCGTTTTTAGGTTCTTCTGATAAAGAACTATAACATTCTGTTATCATATCAACTATTTTTTCAAGTAAAGCGTCTTTATTTTTACAGTTAGCGTAAATCTCTTCAATAAGAGATGCAGACACTTTCCTGTGATTCTTATAAAAAGCCCCTTTGAAAGCCAAATCAATCATTGTCATTGGCTGTTTTGAAAACTTCTCCAATTCAAAACCTTCACTTTCGATGATTTTAACAGTCATTCTGCTATATTCCAAGGTATAGGTTATACCTTTATATGTTAAGTCAATCTTTGTATTCAATTTCTACACATCCTTTTCTCATATTTTATCCAGAAACATATTCTGCTGGTTTGTCATATTTTCCAGGTGCATTTGTTGGTGTGATATAGTTTGTTATCTCTAAAACAGTATTAACCTCTGTTTCAGGTAATCCCATATCACTAGGGTTTCCTGTGAAATAAAATGCTTTTGTTAATCCTGGAACGACAATAGCGAACCATGTAGCTTTGTTTGCTAATTTTCCTGCCTCGTATGCGTCCATTAAAGTTTCCCATGTTGTTATTAGTTCCTCTGTTAAGTTAAATGTAAACTCTAAAGCACCACCTAAATCTTTTAAACCATCGATATAAGTCTTGTATTCTGTTTCATCAAGAGTTGTTGTCTCCAATGTATCTGGTGCAGGATTCAAACTTGGTGTTGATTTTATACCAGTTATTCTAACGTAACCACTAGTTGGTCTAGTTCCAGCAGTAGATTCTACTGCATACCATAATTGTACTCCAGCAGTTGATAAATTAATTGCCATATTTTTACCTCCTATAAATCGTATTTGTATTTATATCTAAATTTCCTTCATATCTTAAATATCCCACAATGACGTTATCGTCGTTTTGCATAGGATACTTGGCAAAATTGCCTATTCTTCTCAAACAATAATATCTCTCGCCACTCATATAATCATCTATCATATTACCCATTATATCAACATTTTCCCATGCGGTATGTTCTTCCGACTGCTCACAATCAATTCTTATTTGATAACCTAAATAACTAACTTGTTCTCCGCTATCGTTAAAATATCTCTCAACATTTTCATTATTTAGTTCATCAATTGTGACTATTGGATATGTTATTTCGGGATACTTTTCATACTTATCTTTAACAATAGTACCTTGGTATTCAGGATGTGTGGTGTCATTGTTAAAAAGTTCTTGTAAATCATTTTTTAATTGAGTTCGCAAACTTCTCACATAACTCACGTCCTTTCTTTTTCCCTATATCGGGTATTATAGACTTGATTAATTCGTTTCGTGTGTTCCACATTTCTTGTCCAGCGGGAACACCTTGTGTATAATAAAGAGTGCCGTTTTTAGAATATATCCAAAATTTACCAGATGTTATACCCATAGCTTGTAAATCTTCATACCCATAAGAACCTTCTTCATATTCAGAGACATCTCTGATATAAGGGCCACTGTTGTAATCGTTAAGATTATAGTTTGATTTTACAGGATGAGGGTTTTGCTCTCCTAAATCACCTGTACCAAACTCTTCGTAAACAACGTCTTTGCCTTTTGCCTCTAAAGCGTAGCCATCAGACGTTTTTCGCCAACTTGTGGAAATATCCGTGATATTGGGGTCTTTAAATCTAGATATGTATTGGGCATCTAAATACGCGTCACCTTTGGACACTATTTCTTTTAAAACACTATCTGATATTTTATCGACATTTGCCAACATATCTTGTAACGCTTTTATAACATCTTTGACATTTGTTTCGTCAACATCTATTCTAATCGCCATCTCTAACACCACTTCTGCGCTTTACCATAACTTCCATGCTATCAATATGGATCATTGGTTTCTTGTAAATTTCATAATCGGCGTTTTTGCACAATTTATCGTGTGTACTTGGTGGCTCTGTATAAATATAAAACCTGTCCCCTTCATGAAATAAGTCTCTCTCACTAATTTCTGGTTTCATTCTCAAATACATTGGATAATCCATACCAATCGAGATTAAATCACCTTCGCTATTAGTAGGTAAATAATTTTCATGAATAAGTACAGGTTCGTGGAAAAAATCCTTTCCGTTTTCAATATATTTTTGACATAGATATAATTTTCTTTTATTTCTTCGTAGGTTTCTTAATTGATGACCCATAAGCTCACCTACCTTATAAGTGGTATAATCTTAGCCAACTCATCTTTAGGATAGTCTCCTCCGGATGTGTAATGTCTTGTTATACCATTCTCACTATGTACTGTTTGCCCTTCTACTCCAATCTTAGCAAAAGAGCTGATTGCAAGAGGTATGATTAAATCTTCATATTTCTTATCGTATGGTTTGTCGTCTGTAGGTTTAAATCTTCTACAACGATTTATTTCATTAATAGCTCTTTTTATTTCGTATTTCAATATAGGAGAATCACTATCTTTTATGTCAAAATCACGTGCTATTAGCAAAGACCTTAACTCTGATACGAAAACACTTAAAGATTTATCATCCATGTTATCCCTCCTACATATTGTATTTTTTGTTAGTTTCAGTAGATTCTTTTTTGAATCCCTCTTTTTTTAATTTCTTGATAACATCATCGATAAGAATATGTCTGACTTTTAAATTTTTAGTGTACTCTATAACATCTTTTCTATCAGGTGTTATTGACAACTCGTTATCAGTCAATTTAACATTAACCGCAACATATTCTCTGTTTCGAAGCATGTAATATTTCCCATTAATAATGTATAGCATAATACACCTACTTTCTAGAATAGTTTGGTTTACTCATCTTATCTTCTTTTATAACGTCATCCTTAATAACTTCTTTTGGTTTGACTTCAATCTCTTTTTTTATTGGTTTATCCTCAATAATTGTGTAACCAAGATGCTCATAAAAATCTTTATAAGCACCTTGTGTTACTATTTTTACATTGTTATCCTTATGTATTTTTAACATTATCCGCTAGTCACTTCTGTATCAACGATAACAACCTTATCTGCCTCTTCGAATGATGGTAAAGCAACCATTGATACCTTTGTTTCTACGTTTACTGGATCAACCATTTGTGAAGTCGTTACTGCTACACCTTCGTTAACTATTGAAACTCTTGCGTTCAAATCGTTAAGTAAGTCACTTTCTTCTGGTGTAGTACCTAAATTAGTATACCCTAAAGTACCATCTGGCATAAATACAACTGTATTATCTGGTACATATTTGTGAGATACCTCACTTTCGTCTACCCAAACATTGTCATATGCGTAGAAACGAACTCCTGTTTGTGCTTCAATATAATTTCTAACGATATCGTTTGTTAAATTTACAGTTCCGCCAGCAAATACATAAATTGCATTTTTCATAGCAGTGTTGCTATTCATTGCTTTTAATACTGTTGAATTACATACAGCACGAGTTATTTTAACACCTTTAGCTTTCATAGCGTCAACATAACTTTGAATATCACCAATAATGTCAGCACTTGGATCACTCCATGATGTAGAAACTGTTATTTTTTGTGAAGCAGGTACTTCATAATCATAAGTATATGATTGTCCATTGCTTGATAAAGTAATAGTACCAGTAGTTAATGCTTCCATTCTCATTCTTTCAAGGGTTACATCAGTTGATTTGATTAAATTACTTAATCTATCGAAAATCTTAGTCATAATTAAATCAACAAATTGTGGCTTGTTAGCATCAATAAAGTTGTTTAATTGCTGTCTTAATTTTTCATCAACGTAGATAGACTCTTTGAAAAATGGCATTTCAGTTTCAAGTTTCTCGATACCTTTCATATCTCTACGAATTGCTTTTGCATCGTAACTAGATAATCTGATACCAACAGGTTGATTACTTGAACCTTTTATCCATGATAAGTCTGTTCCTAATTGTTTTTGTACAGGGAATAATGTTTCACCTAAAAGTGGTTGTTCATTCTCATTTAATTCTGTCCAATATTCGCCCAAATTTTGAGCTGTTACTAATTCATAAATACTAGCCATTAAATTGCACTCCCTTCTGTTAATATAATACCGTTAATAGCGGCAGTTGTAATAGCAGTTACCATATCACTATCTAATTTTAATTTGTCTACACAACCAACTACTACAATAGTTCCGTTTCCTTTTCCGTTTGCATCTAATGTTACTTCATGTAATAAAATACCTGTAGCATTAGAAGTTCCAGCTGTAAATTCAGTAGATAATCTACTTGCTAAACTACCAACCAATGGTTGTCCAGCTTTTAATGTTGCGTTTGCGCTACCACTTAATTTTACAGGTAATGCTATGTAATAACTATCTTGTCCAACAAGAATGAATTTTCTATTACCATAAGTGGTTTTCTTTAAACTCATATCCATAAAGAATATTCTCCTTCCTACTCAAAATAATTAAATGTTTCTTTTTTACCTTTTTTCGTTTCTGCTAAACGTTTTCCAATACCATCAATATCTTTACTACCTTTACCATCTGTACTTTGGCTCTTATGTTTTCCAAATTCACCCATAGCATCTTTAGTAGCATCTTGTTTACCCTTTTCATAACTATCTTTGATTATCTTGGAAATATAATTAGCAATCGAATTTGTTTTATCACTATCTTCTGTTGTTATATTATCAACAAAAATTGTGAAGTCATTATCTGTTGCTTGAATACCCAATATGTCTCTAGAACTCTGCAAAACACTATTTACAATGTTCTTATTTCCACTTATTGTGTTTTCTTGCAATTGTTTTCTTAATTTTTCAATCTCTTGTGCTTGTTTCTTACTTTCATTCGCACTTTTTTCTTCATCTGTCAATTTAGCATTTAGTTCTTGTTCTTTTTCTGTTAGTTTTGCGTTTAGGGAATTTACTTGATTGTCATATTTGGCTTTATCAACATAATTTCCAGTAGATAAATCTGCAAATTTTTTTCCTTCAAAAAACTTACCAATATCTTCTGCACTCATTCCTTCCTTGTACGCATCACCCATTAATGCTTGTAGTTCGTTCATCTCATTTCCTCCTTCTAGTGATTAAACGACTTCTCTGTCGATTAGAAACCTAAATTATTTAAACGACCGATAGGTAGGTCAAATTTATACAAACTAATTTTCATTAGTATTGTCGTTATTTGTATCATTATTCTGATTGTTTTGTTGTTGTCTTTCTTGTGCTTTTTTCTCTCTTTCTTCTTTTGCTTTTTCACCACGTTCTACTACTTCACGTGTTTTATTTGTAAGACAAGCCATTTCTAAGCAATCTATTGTTGCTAATTCACCAGTCTTAACCAACGTAGAGAAAGCTTGTGTTTTAGTTTGTAAGTTATCGGTTGTATGTCTACCAACTGATATGTCGATATCCAATACTGACAAATCTTCTCTTACTAAACCTAATTTTTTCAAAATTGCTATACCAACTGATAGTTGCTGTTTCTTCGCTTTCTTATAAAACATTTCTTTAAGTCTAGCCACGATTTCAATATCAGTCCATCCGTCCCTATTTAGAACAGCCATTCCTGTATCTCCACCACTAGAATTAGCGCTTCTATCTGGTATACCCGTGATAATGTTCCTAGCTTCTTCTAGATAGTCTCTTATGTTTTCAACACTAGTGCTTTCAAGTTTAGGTGCAATAAACTTAGCGTCTAATGTACCACCTTCACTCACAGCTTTTGTAAGTGTCAACACTCTATTTTCTTTTATACGTTTTATATCTTCGTCTTCTTCATCACTAAATTCAGCACCAAGTATAACTAGCAAACTCTTGATAGTACCCTCGATATCATTCAGACTATCGCTTGTTACTAAGTTTTGTGCGTTCATAACAGATATAGCTTGTTCCCAATCACCTGTTAAAAATAAAGAATTTTCAACCATTGTTATTGGGTTTATACCAATCGGATTGACACTAGTTCTCAATGTGTCAGGATTCATATTAGTAAATTCAAACTTTAGTTTGTCTGTATAACATGTATAATCTCGTTTACCTGTAACTTTGTTTATAACAAAATTGCAACTTAATATCGTTGGATTACCAACATCTGTAGACTGCACTACAAAAGTGAAACGAGGATCAAGATATTCATGTACTATCGGTATATCAGGTGTCATATCTTTTGAAATATCTTTGCTTGGCAGTGTTATCATATATCCTAAACCACAAACACTCGCGTATATACCACTACATGTATCAACCGCATGGCTATCTTCATAATTATAAATGTCCGCTAAGTTTGACACATCTTCTTGATATTCCATATCTTTTGGTATAAATTCTGTAGGACTACCATAAGTATATCCTACAATTTCTCTTGTTATTGGATAAGCAAAATTAACAACCGTCTTGTTGTTAATATTACTTGTACCGCTAGGTATCCTACTAAGTATGTCTTGATTACCTAAAAAATAATCTATTAAATATTCACAATCATTTTTATTTGCATTATGTATTCCTAGAGCCTTCTGCATAACTTCAAACAAGTTTTCTTCCGTAACTTCTGGGTAATCTAATATAATTCTTTGTCTTCCGTAATGCAAATCCTCTAGTGAAAAACCATCGATTTTCAGATTACCACCTGCTCTCCGAAATGATAAATTACCCACTTATACAAATATATTATATCATATATGTAAAAAACTGTCAAAAAAGTACGTGTTGACACAAAAAAAAAGAGGTGGAACAGCACCTCTTGTGGAACTTGCCCACGTTTAAAAACAAGTTTAGTACTCTTTACAAGTACTGTACTAATGATAACAGCGATGAACTAGCATCCCATTTTTTATATCTGCTTTTTGTTATTATCAGGGGTTTACTTAATGTCCTGTGACAATTCTAATACGAGTAAAGGCTTTATAATAACTGCTAGTTAATTCTATATAGACTACATTACCATCAGTACACTACCCATAAAGGTAGTGCCTTAATCACATAATACTCTCAACACCGACCAATACTTGATGTTGATTTCTATGTTTTCAGTAGACGACTTCGGTATTGGACTAGGGTATAGTCGTTCTCCCCACTTAAACTCGATTAAGCACTTATATATTCTTACGAACATACAAATACCTCATTCTACAAACTAGATTTATAAGTTTTCCTAAATGTAATACTATTATATCATGTGTTTTTCTTATCGTCAATGTCTATATTCCTAGTTGACTAGCAGAAACATTTATTCTCGCTCTACCACTGCTTTGCTTACCAAGTACGTTTGTAACCAAACCAGCCAAACTATCAGGGAAGTCATCATGTTGTTTATTTTGCATATTTGGATTCTGATTCCACGAATACAAGTTCTGCATGGCGTCTAAATAATCTTTATCACCTTTGATTAGTTCTGGATTCTTAAAATACAATCTATATGTATTGTTCTCCGTCGCAATACCTTTAATCTCATTCTGACAAGCTAGTATTCTATCTAGCTTTCTCTTATTTGTTGGTGCTGGATGATCGCTTAAATTACAATGATAATTTTTCGCCCTCAAATCATTACCCATAAGTGTCATGAAAAAGTCTCCACCATTATTCTTTTCAACACCACACCTTGTGACTTTATTATCGATGATGATATCTCTAACATATGGTCTTATATAATCATCGCCACCAAATTTATTCTTAAACAATACTTTTTCTATATAAACCTCATTGCCGTATACATATCCTATCGGCAAACTAAAGAAGTCATCACCACCATGAGACACATCCGCATAACCAACAATCCTATCAGGTTCTTCCCCCGGCAACTCATTATAAAAACTTATATTATCTTTATTGAAAACCAACCCATCTCTTTCGATAGGTTGCATTAAATATTTTGCACTAAATATTACAGGATCTTCCGCAATCTCCATATCACGATAATATTTTGTATTAAAACCTTTACCATAATCATACATGAAATTGCTCTCACCATTCTCATCATAGCAAGGAATTGAAACTATTCTAACCCTTGACATGTCATCTTGCTTCGCGTTTTCAACAACACGACTTGTAACATCATGCAAACTCCATGGTGTATTTATATGTATTTCAGGACAAGGACGATATATACCATCCTTGCAAAGTCTTTGTATTTTTCTATCTTTTATCGTACCTGTATAATTATAATATAACTTTTCAAGTCTATCTGGGTTATTCGCCTGTTCAACATCTTTCACTAAGTCATCACAATACAAAAGTCTCTCTGCCTGCACTTTACCTGTACCACCAGCCTCTATCGATACATAATTATAGGTATGAAACCTCTTCTGCTTGTTCAAATCTAGATACAAATATTCCGCACTCTTATTTACAATATGATTGTTCGGAAATATCTCATGATACCGATATTCTTCCCCGTCGATAATATTCATAATTTCGCCATAAAACGACTGAATAAGCCCGACACTATGCCCAGCACCTAAAATACTCTCATCAGGACACATACCACCTAATAATACTTGCAAAAACAACCCTATCGTTGTCTTTCCACAACGAGGCGGACAATTAAGCACTAACAGGTCTAATTTATCATCTATCAAGTCTTGTATGCCTTGTATGACACCATGCTTTTTTAAAAGCCTTGCACGTGGTAAATAAAATTGCTTATGTATCGGTCTATTCCACTCCAACGCAATACAAAAAGCCTCAAAATCTCCATTTCTAGCTTTCGTATCATAACTCGTAACCCACATTTTATTTATCTTATCACGTATCTCTTGATTGTCCTTATATTCAACTTTATTATGTTGTAACAAGTCAATGACAATATCCGCATATTCACAAGCTTTTTCTAACTCACCAATTGCTTCATAATCGCATTTAAGAGAATAACAACCCGTTAAGTAGGCAAAGGTGGTCTTATCTTGAACTTTTTCTAGTAACTCTTCGGTTGACTTTATCCTAACACGGATTTCTTCTTCAATATTCAAGAATGTCACCCTCTAAGCGATTTTTCTCAATTTCTTCTAATTCATAACTAAAATATTGTTCCAACTGCTTTTTAGTAGGACAATCATAACTTGTATCTGGCTCGTTTAAAAACTCCCATATTAAGTCAACCTTTTGCGTGGATAACTCTCTCTGTGCGTACAAATACATTCGGTAAATCTCCTTATCCCTATCCTTCAACTTACTGTATCTACTCTTTATTGTGTTTCGTCTTTTAAAAAAATCATTGTATGTTGTGAAACCAACAGAACTATCAAACATTTAAAAACCCACTTTCCATAATTTTACTCTTTAACCACATAATACCATATATTTTGACTTATAGCAATAAAAAAAAAGAATATATCTCCACTTATTCTTTTATTTCATAGAATCCAATTTGGACCTGGTAAGATATACTCTTTTAAAGAAAGATCTAGGTACCCTTGCGGACACCATTAGAGTAAACACGACCAACCTAAGAACTTGAACGTGTTATTGTCCTGATATGGTATTGACAATTCCAACAGAGGTTTTATCATTCCCAGACATATCTACTCTAATGCTATTCACAAGGAATAGCTAAAAGTAAAGAAAGTAGAGTGATACATAAACAAACATATCACCATCATCATACACTTTCTGTGTATGTACTTACATTGTATCAATTAATCCTAAATCTGTCAATCTATTCTTACGTTTTTTATTACATTTTATTATATCGCCTTCATGACGCCATTTATTTTCAACGATATCCCAAAATTTAATACTCGCTCTACATTCCGTCATTTCTAAAGGATCGTAATCACCTTTATTATTTAAAAATTTACCCCAATCACTTTTAGGTGCCACATACTTAAATTCTTTCAGCCCTGTATAAATATCCGCAACAGGGATATCACTCATATCAAAATTCAATATAAAACAATTTTCCCTATCTTTAAGTCCAATCTCTTCCCATATAGGCAAATTCCTCACAATACAAGGAACACCCATTAACAATGCCTCAACAACACTAAAACAAAAACTTTCACTACTCGACAACTGAACTAAATAATCTGAACCTTGTATAAACCCACTTATATCTAACCTAGGTTCCATATATATTATATTCGGATTTCTTATCACATTCCAATCGTTCGTAAACACAAGCCACAAATAAGGTATTCCAAAACTATCTAAAGTACTACCAAACTTTATCATTTCTTCACGCCCTTTTTCCGAACTAAGACGCGTGGCACTAATAAGCTTCAACACTTTCCTCGGAGTATCCAACGCTACTAAATTATACAACAACTCACATTTCTTCCCCGACAACTCTTCAAACTCTTGACATGCGACTTTACTAACACCACACCACCTTGTTATTTTAGGGTGTATCTTAGGAACCCTATTCTGCGACTTATAATTCATATGTATAATCTGTATATGCTCATCTGCATCAACATAATCTATAATCTCAGGGTTATAATTCCAAAACGCACGTTTACACTTTATTCTCTCACCTTTCCACTTATGCACTTCAACTCTATCACTCAACCTATCAATCTGCGCTATATCACTTGTATCATCTTTATAATACACCACAAAATTATTATACGTCTTCGATAAATAATATAAAAACGTCTCAACACCGCCAATCGCATTTATATGCGAAAAATAAAAAACATTTTCATAAACCTTATTTTGCATTTGCCATTATCCCTTTCTCATTGTTTCGATAATAATATAAATATTCCGGTATTATTCTAAAAAAACTACCTTCTTTCAAAACATCTCGATTAAAACCATAATCTTCACCAATACGTAAATCACTAAATCTAATATCACCAATTAAATCTCTACTATATACAATTCCCCATACACTACAATTCCATTCTGGTCTACCATTTCTAATATCAACATTGAATGTATCGCTTTTCCATGACATTAAACAATAATCAAATCCGTCATTTATATTTTCAAGTATTTTCTCTACAAAATCAACACTTACTAAATCATCGCTATCAACAAACGTAATGTATTCACCTTGCGCAACGTCTAACCCCTTATTTCTCGGTATTCCTGCACAACCACTATTAACAGGCAAATACAAAACTTTTACATATTTTGAACTTAAAAATGATAAATCGTCCCCTGTACCGTCGTCAACAACAATCCACTCGACGCCCTCATGAAGTTGTGGTATCAAAATATTTGCAAGTGATCTAAAATATTCCAAACAATTATAATAACCTGTAATAATCGACAATCTCATTTAATAAACCTTCACTTTCTAAAAAATCTCTACATTCTCTTGATAACTTACCTCTCGTTATCCCCCAACCTATACTCAAATCTTGGTGACGATATCCTATATCGATTATAAAGTCTTGATTATTGATAAAATGTATATATCTCGAATCAATATTCTGCAACTCCCACTCCTGTGGGTTTAAACTATTATACAACCTCTCCGTTAACTTTTTCTTACACCATAACGTAGGCTGACAACTATTCAAATACACTTGATTATTCTTCTGAATATCCCACCCATTCAATCTCAATGCCGGTTCTCTATATTCTAACTCAAAATTATAACATATCGTATTATTATCAAACTCTATTTCATTTATCCTATCAACGTCAACATAATCTCGTATAAAAAAATCGTCTAACATTGTCAAAACATACTCTTCTTTTATCTCTCTCAAAGCCTTTAAAAATCTCTCACTCCATATATTACTATTAACATTTATCGTATCACAATATTCACATGTCTTACTTTCCGTAACCAAATATACTTTAGGGTGACTTTCCCAATACTTATTCAACAACGTAAAAAACGCTTTCCAACAAGATTCATATTTATCACAACTCAAAACTAATATCGCATACTTTATCATAAACTTTTTCTCCACTCGTTTACCATATTTTCTAATTCTTCTTTCGAAAGTCTTTCAGCATTATCACTCGTAAAAGGATTTATATACCCATAATCGTTTTCAATACTATCATTTACCCTGTAATATTTATCTTCTAATAATTCACTATGTCGCAACTCATTCACCGTTAAAAGTGCTTCATCTGTCTTTTCAACACAACGAGTACCGATAATTTCTTGATCCTTGCTGAACATATCTGCAACCTCTTTTATTATACAACTTTTATTATTATATACCCATAAATCACCATGTACACCTTCTCTTAATGCTTTCCAGACTAAATCAACAGCTTCACTTATACTCATAAAAAATCTCGTCATATCAGGGTTTGTCACCGTTAATTTCTTTCCCTCTTTTGATAACTTTTCAAATATCCATGCAACACTTCCATTACTTCCAAAAACATTACCATACCTTGTTCTTATTATCTCTGTATTTTTATTATCAACACACTTACAATACATTTCTACAAATAACTTAGAACAACCATATATTGTACTCGGATTGGTTGCTTTATCTGTTGATAAAAATACTAACTTTTTTACATTTCTTTCTATTGAAGCATTTATTACATTAATACAACCATCTATATTTGTTTTTCTACATTCATTAGGGTTTGACTCGCATTTATCAATATGCTTCATTGCACTCGCTAATAATACATAATCAATTCCCTCTAACGCTTCATAAACTCTATCATAGTCTCTTATGTCACCAATTATGTATCGTACCCTCTCACTCTTTCCAATTCTCTCCCTATGTTCAAATTGCAACTTCTCGTTTCTACTAAATATCACAATATCACATGTCGATTTCTCTAACAACTTTTTTGTCATGGCAGTTCCAAAACTACCACTACCACCGAATATTATTACTCTCATTTATTATCTCCTTTTATATCTCGAATTTTCTTTCTAAATATTTTCTCTGCAACAACAACTTCCCTTTACTGTTTTTGTCCCACCTATACACTATTTCAAATTCTTGCAACAGATATTCTACTATTTCTTTTTGTTCCCTTATTGGTTCATGCCTTTACTCCTTTTAACTTTATTATAACATGGGAAAGTCTCCTTTTATAAAAAATTTGCTAGAGCAGTTAAAAAAGCGAGTTCGTGGGGCGCGTTCTAGGGTCCGGGCGGGTGAATGAGTGAGACAGAAAGAAACGCCCAGGAAAAAAAAAACAAACAATAAAAAAAAACAAACAATAAAAAAGATCATTAGGGACGAACTATACCAAAAAAAAAAAGATTGTAAACTTAAAAAAAAGTTGTTTTTATATGTTGACAATTTTATTATATTATGATATATTATAATTACAAGATACAAGAAAGTATCAAGTAGAAAGAAGGATCTAAAATGAAAAAGAAAAAGAAAGTTTTAAAACTAAAGAAGGGAATAAAAACAGCTTTATTGATTGGAGCTTTAGAGGTGATCTTATGTGCTGTTATGTTTGCATACTGTAATAGAATAGAAGCAATCCAAAACAACCCGGACGGATACACGAACAGCGGACACGCTCACAGTGTACAAGTAAATTTTAGTAAGTAAAAAAATAAAAAAAAATATTAATAAACTATTGACAAAATATAACAAAATGTAGTATAATATAATTACAATAGAAAAGAAAAAAAGATCTATTGTAAAAAATAAAAAGTAAAGAAAGAAGGATCTAAAATGGAAAAATTAACAAAACAAGTAAAAAAGG
Source organism: uncultured Erysipelotrichaceae bacterium (assembly GCA_902780585.1). Taxonomy (GTDB): domain Bacteria; phylum Bacillota_I; class Bacilli_A; order RF39; family UBA660; genus UBA3789. The sequence goes on from CACZGA010000003.1 coordinate 24,081, forward strand.
AAAACGAAAAGGAGTTAAAAAAAGCGATTAGCAACTTAAACAAAGCAAAAAAAGAAGATTTTACAAATTTATGGTATTATAGCGAAAAGCTAACAAAAAGACAAAAAGAAAAATTAACAAAAAGCGAACAAAAAGAAATATTAAAAAATAAAATAATAGAAGACTATAAAAAAAGACTTATTAAAAATTTAAAAAGAATCGACACAATCAAAAACGCAAATGATAACATCGAACTAATAACGATAAATGTTGATTGGGTAAAAAATAAAACTTGGGGATACAACCCACACGCAACAATTTACACAAACAACGGAGACACAACAGAGGGGAAAGCGTCAGGTTGTGGATATGATAAAGAAAGCACAGCGATCGCCGGAGCTCTAAACAAAAACAATGATATTTTAAAATTATTATATATAGCAAAAAATAAAAAAATGACATTAAAAAACACAAACAATCATGATTTATTAGGATATGGATCTGGCTACGGTGTTCTCCCATATTTCGAGGGCGGTGTTGGTGTTAGTAGTTTATTGAATATTTTTAGAAAATTAGGTTATAATATACAGGAACACCACACAAACAAAAGCGATTTTTACACAATAGCAAAAAATAAAAGCAAGGGGGAAAAATAAAAATGAAAAAAGAAATTGAAAACCAAAAAAAGATCGATAAACTTATGGATGATTTTATTCTAATGATTGAACAATCTTGGACATTTGGAAAAATGACAAAAACCGAAAAATTAAATTGCCGTTATATGTTAACAGCACACACAACAAAAAACGCACTAAAAGGAACATATAAGCAACGTTGGGAAATATTACAGGCTTGTTATTCTGCATTTTTGGACGGTTTAGGTTATACGGGGGCAAATTGGAGAGAAACAGAAGAAAGCTCACCGACATTTTAAAAGAAAAAAGGGGGAATAATAAAACATGATAAAACTAGAAAAAAGATCTATTTACTACTTAAAAAACGAATACCACCACGAAACCACAACAGAAAAGCGCACATTTTACGACATGCCCCAAGCGCTAAAAGCTTTCGAAGAATCAACACCGCGTTATTATATCAACAAAAAAGATTTTTCTATAATAGAAGAAATCAACCTATATTACAAGAGCGATTTCGGGATTAAATGTTATTATAAAAGAATTGATCCAACAAATGAAAAAATAGAAAGTAACTATATAAAAGAGCAGTAAAAAAGCTCTTTTTTTTTTTGGTTTATTCTGCAAAGTAGGGGAAAAAAGGACACCGAGAAAGCCACAAAAACACCCCAAACACGCACAAACAAAAGCACCCATACAACAGCACAGAAAGACAGAAAAAGACGACAGAAACCACGAAAAACCACCCAAAACGAAAGGAAAACACCACAAAAACAAGCCAAGAAAGGACAAAAAACGCCATTTTTAGCTTGTTTTATTGTTTTATAGTATAAATATATTGGAAAGAACAAAAAGCCGTCAAAACGTCTAAAAATGGGCTTTTTTTTTTATTGTATAAATACTGTATAAAAGAGAAAAAAAAAGACACCATGAACAAAAACACCAAGAAAAAAGGCAACAAACACCAAGAAAAAAGGCAACAAACACCAAGAAAAAAGAAACGATCCAAACCACAGAAGAAAAAAGAAACGATCCAAACCACAGAAGAAAAACCAAAAAACAAAACCAGGAAAAAATAAAAAAGACCCCGACACAAAATTGGGGGGAGTGTAGGGTAAATTTTTATTTTTTTAAAATACTTCCAAAATTATTGAGACCCCCCTCCCCCCTTTTTTTCAGAGAAGAGTGGGGAATTTTCCATATAATTATGGAAATTTTTCTATTAAGAATAGGGGAGCTTCCTGGAAAAAAAGAGGAAAATACTGTAGGAACTTTAAAACAAAATAAAAGACAAAGCCACTAAGCTTTGCCGTTAATCGAAGAGTGATTCAAAATGAAATCAGAATCTATATCAAAAAGACTTGGTTAAAGGAATAGAAGAAATTTATTCAAAAAATGAAAACAAAAACCAAACCTTTTCGACCAATTTTTAAAAACTTTTAAACTAAATTCAAAATCTATTACACACCCCCACTGTGGGGGAAGGTGGGGGTAGTGTTTAAAATTACAATGCTAGTGTTTTCCAGAACAATGCTTTAATTTTCCTGGACAACATTTGCGTTTGGAGTAGCCTCCATCTCTATCTGCTTACGAAGAGCATCCGCTGTTTCTTGGGTGTTTATGTTGGAATTATCACTAGCAGAAATTTGAATATTTTTGTCGTCTTTAAGTCCAAAATAGTTTTTTCCGAGGAACATGTAGAGTACTGCATTAACCTTTCCTTTTATGGCTCCGTTTTCCATAGCAACTTGACAAACATTGATTAATTTTTTGCACGTGCCGAAGAACGGCGAGTTGGAATTATTGGCATGATTGTATATTGTATCCCTATCACAACCTAACCACATACCAGCACTCGTAACAGTAGGAATTGTACTAGTATCATAACATAATGTTAGAAACTCTCTTATATCTCTCTCCAAACTTTCAACACTTTCAAAAGCATAAGGTCTACCATCAGGATTAAAACTTCTACTCATAAGAGCATCTGTAAACTTAATAGTATTAGGATCACTCATATACTCTTGACCTTGTTTATTACTAATAGACTTATCACTATGATTAGTAATATTCATAAACTTCTCTTTCTTAACTTCATAGGAGTCATTCTCGTTAAAAATCTTCTGTCTACTATAACCCAAAATAACAACTCCCTTCTAGTAAGAATATAACATATTATAGAAAAAAAGTCAAATAGAAATTTTTTACTAGTAAATTTTCCTATACTTTCTTATATTTCAATATATCAGAAATGAAAAAACTAACCCTAACTGACCCTAATGACCCTAACTGACCCTAACTTTGACCCTAACGGAGACGCTTATATATCAACAAAAAATCGAGTTTTAGGGTTAAAAGGTCAAATTTTTGTGTATCCATTATACGTGTGCGTATATACATGTATATAAATCAAATTGATTTTTATCTCGTGCGTATTAAATAAAAAAAAATGACCCTTTGACCCTAGATTATAGTTTTTCCTTTATTTTTCAATGGTTTGCAATAGGGTCAAAAAAAGGATTTTAGGGTCAAATGACCTATTTTAGGGTCAAATTTTTGTATACAATAATTTTATATTTTAAATTTTTTTAAATTTTACTTGCAATTTATCTAGCAACATGCTAAACTAATTTTACAAGTTAGAAATACTAGAAAGGAGTAAAATATGTACAAGTTCAAACAAGAAAAGTATGATGAACTACTAAATGGTCGTAAGATTTTATGGTTATCAGAAGAAATTGGTTATTCGATACAAATGCTTTCTTACATCCTTAATAATAAGAAAGATTGTCGTAAAATGGTTGCCTATGCAATTGTTAAGGCGTTGCACCCTGAAAGTGAAATCGAAGATTATTTTGAATATATAGAGAAAGGAGAGTAAAAATGGCGGATAAAGGCAAACAGAAAAATGAGATAATTGGAAAATGGTATAAATTATCATTAGATGATTATTCATTGGAAGCAGAAGTTAAAGACGGAGAAAGAATAGATTTCATTAAATTAAAAGATGTTTGGGAATTAAAAATGGAAGATATGTCGGTTCAACATAAATATGATTATGATATAGTACATCCCATTCTTGAAGAAGCTGTTATGAAAAATTATCAGTTCAAATTTGTTCGTGATTTAAATCTTAATAATGCAAGAATATATTTATACGATAATGGTGTATATAAATGGATAAGTGAGAATGAATTTAAGGGAAAAATCGCAAGTCTTATTCCAAGTTTTTTTCGCAGGAGTAAGGATGTTGACGAGGTTTATAAGTTATTGTTATTAGAAAATGATTTATATATTGATAATTCAGAGTTGAATAGTAAAGAGAATTTGATTTGCTTTAAAAATGGTAATTTAAACCTTGATACAATGGAGATTGAAGATCATAACCCTGTTGATACCTTTTCGATACAAATTCCTTTCGAATACAAGCCTTTGGATGATTGTGTTTATGGTGAAAATTTTGAACGTTATATGAATGATTTATGTGATGGTGATGATATTATGAAAGACTTGTTATTAGAATGTATGGGTCTTGCGATTTCAAACATACCAGGTTATCGTGTGAAGAAATGTCTTTTGATGGTTGGCGAAAAGGATAGTGGTAAAACGCAGATTAAGAAGTTGCTTACGAAATTGATTGGTACGGAATATTGTTCGAGTAGTGAGTTGGCAAGTATGAGTAGTAGTCATAATAAGTTTGGTACGAGTGATTTGTATAATAAGAGACTAGCTGGTTCGAATGATATGAGTTATGCAAAGATTGATGATATGTCAATGTTTAAGCAGTTGACAGGTGGAGATACAATTAGTATTGAATTTAAGGGTCGTACGCCGTTTTCGTATACATTTACAGGTTTTCTTTGGTTTCTTGCGAATGATTACCCAAGATTTAGTGGTAAGAAAGAGAGTGCGATATATGAACGTTTTTTGATAGCACCTTGTACACATATTGTAAAAGAAAGTGAGCAAGATCCTGAACTTTTGAATAAGATGTTGGAAGAAGGTGAATATATTGTTTCATTGTGTATTGAACATTTATTGAATTTAAAGAAAAGACATTATAAGTTTATAACAAGTGAGAGAATGGATAAGGCGTTGGAACGATATAAAGTCATGAATAATAGTTTATTGCAGTTTGTTGAGGAATGTTGTGAGATTGATGATATGTTGGCAAAAGAAGATAGGGTTATTACACCTAAGTTCAGGAGATATTATCAGCGTTGGTGTAATGAAACGGGTGTTAAGAAGATGTCTTTGACAAATGATAATATGGAGTTTTATTTGAATATGAAATATGGTACCGAGAAAAAGCGAAGTAATGGTTATTATTATTGGACCAATATAAAAATGAGGCAAGAATTTTTAGATGATTATGGTACATTTAGTTAAAGGAGGCGAATAGTATGATTAAAACAAAATATTTTAAAGAATCACAAATGTGGAATGAAAGAGAATTAGATGAAAAAATAAATAATTTTTTAGAAGAAAATAATATAGAGGTTGTTGATATTAAATTATCAAGAGATTTGAATGGTCTGTGTAGTGCATTATTGATTTATAAAGAAAAAGGAGAATGATTATGGATGAGGTTGATTTTTACCTAGAAGATTTAAAAAGTAAGTTTCGAAAGTTGAAAAATGTAGGTGGCTACGATAAGTATTATCTTTCATATTCTGGTGGCAAAGATAGTCATTTCCTATATTGGTTTATTAAAGAATATTCATACCCTGAATTTAAAGATATAAAAATTGTTGGTATTAATACGTATATGGAACACCACGAAATAAGAGATAGAATTATGAAAAATTCAGATATAGTATTGTTCCCTACAATGAAACCTATGGAGATAAAAGAAAAGTATGGGATACCTTGTTTTAGTAAAGAACAAGACTTTTACATATATTATTATCAAAATGCTTTGAGAAAAGGTAAACAACCGAGTCGAACGATACAGGAGAAGATTGACGGCACCTATAAAAAAGGTTTTAGTGGTATCTCAAAGAAAGCAAGAGAATATGTGAAGAGTGGTAATGCACATAAGATAACACATTTATGTTGTCATTACTTAAAGAAAGAACCAGCAAGAAAATTCGAAAAAGAAAGTGGTTTAAAACCTATTCTTGGTATTCGTGGTGGGGAAAGCAATCTTCGTAAAAGACAATATCGCACATGTTTTACTAAAGATAAGAAATTCACGCCGATACACGATCTTAGTGATGATTTATTAGATAAGATTATAAAAAAGTATAATATAGAAGTGCCAAAAGTATATGAACACATTGAACGTACAGGTTGTATGGGTTGTCCTTATGGAAGTTATAAACATGATACAGAAAAAGAGTTAGAGCTTATAAATGACAATCAAAGAAAATTCGTATCTGAATATTTCAAAGAAAGCTACGAAGTATTAGGAATAGAGGTGAAAGAATGATATTAACAAAATTAAGTTATGAAACTTTAACACTTGAAGATATAGAAATGTATCAATATTACAATTTTATCTGTGATGGTGATAAAAAAGAAATAATTTGTGTATTGAAGGAGATATAATGAAAGATATCATGTAAGTGTGAAAGTAGATTTATAATAAATTTTATAAAAACGGTTGACATATTATAATATATTATGTTATATTATTTACATAAGGAGAGTGAGATAATATGAAAGTAATAAAATGTGATATTTGTGGTGGAGAAGTGGATTTTGACGACGTTAGTATATTAAGCGATTTCACAAATCCATGTGAAAATATTGATTTATGTAAAAAGTGTTTAAGTGGTTACAGGGACTTGGAATCATCTTTTGAACAAGACAGAAAAAAAATTCATAATGAATATGCAGAAAGAATGGAAACATTAATCAATAAATATAGAAAAGATATACTTAAGTATAAAGAAAGGATTGATTAGAAATGGTGTTTTTAAAGTGGTTTTCGATTATATGGCTTATGCTTTCTGTATCATGTACGTTGTACTATCAAGCTGGTAAAAAAAGTAAATTTGGATTCATACTTACATTGTTAGTGTATACACCAATTATAGTATATTTATTTTTAAGTTAGATTATAAGGAGAAAGGTAATGGGTTATAACTACAGAATTTACGGATGGGGATTAAAAGGAGGAATAGACCATATAGGCAACGCCAACACTTTAGAAAGTGCCTATGCTATGGGGAATAAGTTAAGTGCCAAAGAATACTATAATTATTTACTAATACAGCACGACATAGAACGAGATAGTGACTTTCCTATAGACATGGTAATACTCGAAAGACCAAAAGTTAAGGAGAAAGAGAGAGATAAGCGATGAGTAAAACTTATGATGAATGGTTAAAATATTATGAAAACATAACAAAAGAGCAAGTTATATTTGATATGATGTTAGATATGCAAGAAATAGAAAAACTAAATAATATCATAAATGAATTAGAAAAATATTTTTTTGGGCAATTACAACTTTATGGTGGTGGAGGTATTGCACAAGAATATTATGATAAATTACAAGAACTAAAAGGAGAGGATAAAGAGTAATGGAAGTATATGACGAATTAGAAAGGGCATTAAAAGAAATAGAAAGACTAAATGATATCATAAAAAGACTTGAAGAAGATTTAAAAGAAATGTATCTAACTTTTGGAGAGTTTAGTGAAGAATATACTGAAAATAAAATTAAGGAACTAAAAGGAAGCAGTAATAATGAATAATTATAAAAACGATGAATGGATATTAAAAATATTATGGTTTGCATTGTTTGGTAAAAACGAAACAAATAAAGGAAGTGAAAGTAATGAGTGAAAAATTAGAATATGCAGATTTTTTAGAGAGTGGGGCATATGTTAAAAAATTAGAAGAAACATATAATAGATATTTAGATGTAAGAGATAAAAAATTAGTTGAATTTATGAAAGAAAACAAAAGACTACACTCTATCATAAAAGAAGTTAGAGAATATATAAAAAGTAACGAAAAAGAGTATGGCTCATTAGAAGATAATGAAAAGATAATTTTAGGAATATTAGATAAGGAAGTGAATTGATTATGAAATGTAAAGATTTAGTTTTAGCAAAATGTATAGAAAACATTGACTCTTGGGGAGATAAAAATACAGGATTAGAAATTGGTAAATATTATGTTGTGGAAGAAATACATATTGGGCAAAGTAATTCAAGTATAAAAATAAATGGTAAAAGTTATAATTCAATATTGTTTGAATATTATGACAATTATTTAGAAAAAATTGATATATACCATTCTAAATATTCTCCATATTTTAATTTAGAAAGTCAGGTGTAAATAGATTATGAAAGATAAATATATAATTTTATTAAAATTTTATAATCGTTATTGGAGACCATATTTTAAAGATACAGGGTGGACTGATACGAACCCTAGTAAATTCCATTGTTTTGATTATGAATATGCGAAACAACTATACGATAAAGTATGTAAAAATTTTAGTACAAGTCAATGGATGCTAGTAAAGTTGGAAGAATTACATAATGCTCCATTAGATGAGTTTAAATATATTAAAGGAGAATAAACAATGAAAAGTGCAAAAGAGATGTTTAGTGAACTTGGGTATTCTTGTAAAGAAGATGATGATTATATAGAGTATATTCAAAAAATAGAGGATTGTACTTATGAAATAGCCTTTGATCATGATACAGAATATATAGAGTTTTATTCTTATAGAGGTAATTTTGAAAAGAAATTTGATACTTATTTAAGCGTAGAAGAACTACAAGCCATAAATAAACAAGTAGAAGAATTGGGGTGGAAGTAATGCTTAAAATAAAAGATAATGTAGATTTGAAAGAGTTGGAGAAGTTTGGGTTTAGATATATTTGGGGTACAACTTGGGTTAATGATAAATTTAGAATTAATAATAATACAAGAAAAATAAGAATTATTACGAATGGTAGTCCATACAATATTGATGCAATATACGACCTAATAAAAACCGACATGGTAGAGAAAGTAGAGGAGTGATGAGTAATGGAATTATGGATAAGAAGTCAAAACAAATTAAGTTTAACAAAAGTAAATAGTGTCGTTATTGATTATAATAACCAAAAAAAGTTAGTTGCTAATTATATGGAGTTTAACGGTAGTGAAGATTATACACCACTTGGAGAATATGATACCGAAGAAAGAGCATTAGAAGTATTAGATGAGATACAAAATATATTAAAACCACAACTATTAGTAAGAAGAAATGATGATAATGACAAAGAGTTATTAGGTACATTGCAAAAAGGTGTTACGCAAAAATTAGATATGGAAGTTAAAGAATTATCAACTTATGTATATGAAATGCCAAAGGAGTGATTATATGAAAGTAGGAGATTATGTAAGAACTAAATATGAAGGTGGTTCAATAGAAAAAATAATAAAAATATATCATAAAGAAGAAAACATTGATTTAATTGAAAGATATGCAACTGATATATCTATAAAATATAATTTGACTATTAATGAAGAAGAAATTATTAAATCAAGCCCAAACATAATAGACTTAATAGAAGTAGGAGATTATGTTAATGGTAAAAAAGTAATTGACAAATGGGAAGAACCTGATTGGTATGGTTATTTTATCAAATTAGAGGGAGAAGAAACAGTGCCAACTATTAGAAAAATTAAATCAATAGTAACAAAAGAACAATTTTCACAAATGGAATATAGGATAGGAGAGTGATTATGATGTTTTGGTTTTTTACAGTTGTAATAGCAATATTAATAGTATGGACTATATATTCACTTTGGGCAGTTTGGGATGATGACAGCCTAATAATATATTGTGAAGATAATATTATTTTAAGGTTAAGCAAAATATATTGGTGGATAATATTAATTTCTTTTTTTGGGTCTATATTATTTGGTATCTCATTTCTTATTAGTAGTGGAATATGGTGTGGTGCTACAAACAATGATGATAATGTATGCACAATTTGGAGTAATGAATAATGTACGAACTATTAATAAGACTATACTATGAACTAGAATACAAAAAGTTCACGTTAGAAGATTTAAAAGAAATGAAAAAGATACTAAACCAATTCAATGGAGAAGTAGAAGAAGTAAAACTAAAAAGGGTAGAGGAGAAGACAAAATGAAAGAAGATTGTTTAAAAATCATAGAGCATTATGGAGTAAACCACCAACAAAGAAAGTTAGCAGAAGAAGTGTTTGAATTACAAGAAGCTATTACAAAGTATGAATTTGCAAACGACGACAACAAAGCATTAAAGGAACTTGGAGAAGGCAACAAATGGGATACATACTTTTTTAAAAACAACATAGTAGAAGAACTTGCAGATGTTATGGTGCTTTTAAGACAATTTCAAGCACACTACAACATAGATGCCGACCAACTAGGAACGATAATGTATAACAAGATACAAAGAACACTAAAAAGAATGGAGAAAGAGTAATGAGCGAAAAAGAGAAAGCGATAAAATGGCTTAAAGAAAAAACGTTGGACTTAAGGATCGATAGCGAAAGTTTGAATTATTTGATAACACTTAAATATCTGATAGAAAATCAAAAAGATAAAATCGAATTATTAGATGATAAAATTAAAAGAATAGAATCTTATTTAGAAAAACAACCAAACGTACCAATAGACATTTTAGTGAACATTAAAAATATTATTTATGAGGAGATTGATACTGAATGAAGTTATACAATGACGATTGTTTGATAGCTCTGAAAGAAATCCCAGATGAATCAATAGATTGTGTTGTAACGGATTGTCCTTATCATATTATAAGTGGAGGATGTACCACAGGCGCTTACGGTAATCCAAGTGGAATTTTGAATCACGATTATAAAAAGCGAGAATATGAAAAAAGAGAAGATGGTATTGAGTATCTTAAAGGTACTAAACATCAAACATTACATGGTGTTTTACACGATTCAATAACATATACTAGACAAGGTAAGTTATTTAAATATAATGATATAAAGTTTGAAGATTGGTTACCAGAAATATATAGAGTCTTAAAACAAAATACGCATTGTTACATTATGATAAATCCAAGGAATTTAGCAGAGCTTCAAACAAAAGCTGAGAAAGTTGGTTTTAAGTTCCAACAAATATTAATATGGGTGAAAAACAATTCAACACCTAATAGATATTATTTAAATTCCTATGAAATGATATTGATGCTTAGAAAAGGAAAAGCTAAAAACATAAATCACATGGGTACTAAAAACATACTACAAATAAATAATATTATTGGTAATAAGAAACATCCAACAGAAAAGCCGGTAGAATTGATGGAAATATTAATTGACAATTCGACGGGGGGGGGGCAAGTAGTTCTTGATCCATTTATGGGCGCGGGTTCAACAGGTATAGCTTGTAAAAATTTAGGTAGAGATTTCGTTGGTATGGAGATTGATGAAAAATATTTCAAGATAGCAGAAGAAAGAATATATAATAAAGATAGTAAGCAGGAAAAGTTAGACTTTTCAGATTTAGATTAAAAGATAGGAGTGAATAGAAAATGATAGAAAAAGTAAATCCAAGCCATCCAGATAAAGTGGCAGATAGAATTGCAGGTGCAATAGTTGATTTAGCTTATACAAAAGAAGAAAATCCAAAGGTAGCAGTGGAAGTATTGATAGGACATGGAGATTGTAATGTTATTATAGAAAGTTCAGTTAATTTTGATTATAGTGAAATACAACCAATAGTATATAGAATAGCGGGAGCAGGAATAGATACAAAATTAAATTGTTTACCACAAGATGAACACCTAGCAGAAAATCAAAGCAAAGAAATAAGATGTGGAGATAATGGAATATTTAAAGGAGTGCCATTAACAGATAATGAAAAGGAAATAAGTGAATTAGCTAGAGATATTTATGATAAATATAATAGTGATGGCAAGTATATATTGACTGATAATAAAGTAATAATATGTCAAAGTAATGCTGATAATCTTACATTAAAAGCATTTGGTATAGCATTTAGACCAGAAGTAATAGTAAATCCATTAGGAGAATGGACAGGTGGAATTGATGTTGATACAGGAGCAACAAATAGAAAGTTAGGCTCTGATATGGCTCAATCCGTAACAGGTGGAGGATTACATGGTAAAGATTTGTCAAAGGCTGATGTATCAGTAAACATTTATGCTTTCCTAAAGGCACAGAAAACAGGCGAAGTAGTAGAATTATGCTGTGCAATAGGAGATGACACAATAGACGGAAAACCATATAGCGAAATAGTAGAAATAGCAAGAAAATACATACAAGACGTAGGTGGGTTCGAAAAGTTTGCAGAATGGGGATTATTCTAAATGAATGATTTGAAGAGAAATCTCTGTAATTATTTAATTAAAAACGATATGGTTAAGCAATATGATATTATAAAACATAGTTATACTAATGCTAGATTTAATGATTGGTTACACAGAAACGTTGAATGTAATAATATAAGCCCGACATTAGATACTAGGTGTGATTGTTTAGGAGTGGTGGTGAATGATATGTCAATAGAGTGCATTGGTGGTATCGGAGAAAAAAAGTCGAACAATGGTACACAATGGTATCAGCAAAATAGAATATATGATGGGGATATATCTATTTCCGTTACAACGTCTTTCAACCCTTATTATTTAATAAAAGAAAAAAGGACAAAAGGAGACGACATGCTTAAAGGTGGAAAACAAATAAAAGAAACGATAGAAAAGAATATTAACAAATTTATGGAGGGAAAAGTACTTAATATGGATTTATATAATAGGAAAGTAAATGAAGAGTTAAGTCAAACTCTTACGATGCCTAATCATAACTCACAAAGATTATATGATGGTTTGAGAATAAGAAAATTAACACCAAAAGAATGTTTCAGACTCATGGGTGTTAAAGATGTAGATAGTGATAAATTGGATCATTTAAGTAATGCGACAAAGTACCATTTAGCCGGTGATTCAATAGTTGTAAATGTTTTACAAGCTATCTTTAAGTCAATATTAATTGATCATCCTATTGTGAATCAAAAACCAATTAGACTTATAGAGCTGTTTGGTGGTTATGGGAGTCAAGCACTTGCTTTAAAATATTTGGGTATTGATTTTGAACATTGGAAACTATGTGAGTGGGCAATAAACTCAATAGATGCTTATAAAAACATACATTTTTCAAATGACAATGAGAATTATAGCGAAGTATGGGAAAAAGAAGATTTGATAGAATACTTATACAATAAAGGTGTTTCAAGTAATTGGAACGAACCCATGAAAGAAACCGCCATAAGAAGAAAATCAGAGAAAGAATTAAGAAAAATATTTAATAATTGCAAAATTACGCATAATTTGATAAACATACAACAAGTTCACGCAAAAGACTTAGATATTAAAGAAAGAGAGAAATATAATTATATCTTAACATACTCATTCCCATGTCAGGATTTGAGTTTGGCTGGAAAAGGGGCTGGGATGGAAAAAGGAAGCGGTACTCGCTCTGGTATGTTATGGGAAGTTGAAAGAATACTTAAAGAGTGCGACAATGAACTACCACAAATACTTTTAATGGAGAATGTCCCACAAGTGGTTGGAAAGAGAAATAAAGAAGATTTTGATAAATGGGTAAATTTTTTAGAAAGCAAAGGCTATACAAATAAATGGTATATGTTGAACGCTAAAGAAGTGGGTTACCCAGAACCAATACCACAAAATAGAAATCGTTGTTTTATGATAAGTGTTTTAAATCCAATACAAGATATAATATTTCCTGAAAAAACAGAAAGAAAAATGATGTTAAAAGATTTATTAGAAGAGCAAGTTGATGAAAAATATTATTTGTCTGATAAGATGATTAATTGTTTCATGAGCGATGGTACTGGAAATTATCCTCGTAAAGAAAGATTTTTACAAAACATAAATAGAGAAAATCAAGATGTTGGTAATAGTGTTACTACATTGGCTGGTAATCGTCCTACAGATAATTTTGTTGTGAATCACTATAAAAATTTTGAACGCGATAACGGATATATACCAGATATGTTTAATCCGTATCATGAGAAAGAAATCAATGATGTTGCTCCGACGCAAACAACAACTTGTGGTAATACAACAAGTTCAAGTAGTATATTAATAAAAAATGCAACAAAACAGGGATACTTAGAAGCTTATGAGGGTGATGGTGTAGACATATCATCTCGCATGGAGTATCATCGTGGTAATGTACAGAGAGAGAGTATCCAAACAATAACAACAAGCGGTGGAAACGATCGAGGTGTGGTTATAAAAGATAATAGATGGTCTGATTTAGATTAGAAGTGTAAACATCGAAACTTTATTATTGACTATTGTAATATATTATGTTATATTTATAATGTAATAAGACAGAAAGAAGGGTTTAAAATTAAAAAGAAATTATTCGTGGGGGTTTCGTTGTTTATACTTCTTTTATTTATCGTTTCAATATATAAAATAAACGTGGCTAGGGAGATAATAGTAAATAGTTTAGACAAACAAGCTAAGGAAAGTCAAAAATTCGTCAAAGAGCCTAAAGAAGAAACTTTAGAGATTACTATTGATGAAAAACAAGAAGACGCAGAAACAATTAAGTCAGAAGAAATACAAAATGAAGTAGAAATACAAGATGCAAATATTCAAGAAAACGCGTCTTATCAAGAACCAATAAGCGTAGATACGTCTTACATAACAAGAATGACTTCCTTTTGGGCTAATGACGGCTACGGAACAGGAGAATGTACTGGTAGTGGTAAATGTTCTTGGGATTTTCAAATAAATGAAAAAGGTTGGTATACTTGGCAAGGAAAACTTGTAGTGGCAACTGCTACGACATATCTTGCAAATCAAGGTTGGTATACTGCACCAGGTGTTCATTTGTACAAATATTATGAAGAATTAGTTTTAACAATTGATGGTGTTGATTACGATGCTATAATTCTTGATTCGTGTGGATCAAGTATGAAAACAGACAGAATTGATTTATTTGTATCAAACGGAAGTAGCGCTAGAGATGCTACTATAAACGTTAGAAAGAAATAATGGTGAGGTTAGTTATGATTGTGGTGATATTGAGAAAAGACAAAAGTGTCACAATAAGAGTGTTTAAAAGAAAGTTTATATCATATTTTTTATGTATTATTTTTCATAAGTTTTTAGGATATGAAGTTGAGGAGGTAAACGATGTCTGATAGAAAGAGACAAGAATACGCATTATATAAAGGCGATAAATTACTTGCTATTGGAACAAGTAACGAAATATGTGAGCAGATGAATATCAGTATCAGGACGTTTTGGTACTATAGCTCAAAATTTTATGAAAAGAATAGAGTCAAAAATAAAGAAACATGGAGAACTGTAGTGAAGATAAACGATGGTGAGTAGTGAAACATTAAAGGTAAGGTTAAGGAGAATGGATGATGGAATTATGGGCAAGAAAGAGACCAATTCAAGGTAAGGGAAATAAATATGAGATGATATTAAGATTTGAAAACGAAGAATATATTTATACAGCTTTTGATATTCTTGATAGAGATATTTATCAAGAGGCTATGATTATAAAAGATAATAATTGTGTTGCATATGTTGAATTTGAAGAACCATATGTAAAAAGGAGGTAGTTATGATAGAATTTTGTTTAGGATTTTTAATAGGTGTATTTGTTATTTGTTGTGTAGTTATAAGCAGAGATGAATAAAAAAAATAAATTTATATATTGACTATTATAATATATTATGTTATATTTTATTTAGTTAATGATTTAACTAGAAAGAGAGTGAAGAAAAATGAAAGAATTTGGAAGCAGAATTTATGAACACTTGATAACTAAAAGAAAGTACAATAAGCTACAAATTAAGCTTGATGTTAAAACAGAAGAGTATGATAAGAAAGTGATTGAATTAAATCAAGAAAGAAGAAAGCATAAAATACTACAAGATATTTGGGAAAAAGATTTAAAAGCACAAGAAGAAGAAATTGTTGAGTTAAAAAGGAAATTAAACGCAAGAAAATCCAAAAAGAAAGAAAGTGGTAAAAATGAAAAAGAAGAAAATGCCGTTAGATAATGTAATATGTGATTGTGGATATCAAAATCATAAAAGCAATGTGGACAAATATGGTACATGCAAGTTTTGTGGAAAGGTCTTGAACCCTAAAGCCAAATTTGATTATGAGATGTTTTGTAAGCTAAGATTATGGAGGAAATCAAAATGAAAGTTAGAGAAATAAAAGACAATGAAATAAACATTGTTCTACATTATTATTTTCAACATAAAAAAGATTTTATAGGGATATGTTTGTTTGAGGATTTTGTTGAACAATATTGTCGTAGATGTGATAAATGTAATAAAGTTATTTGCATTTTAGATATGTGTGAGGAGTGTGATAGTAAGAAAGAATACGATCGTGAATTAGAATGTTTCGATAGGAATAAAGAATATTACGTATATGGAATAGGAGAGATTTGAAATGTGTGAGATAAATAGTGCAGAGAAAATATTTTTAAGTAAATTAGAGATTTTATTGAGTAAGTTTGATGAAATTGATGCTATAAATGAAGAAATACAGCAGATAATTGATGACGAACCTGAAAAACAAAGACAGCTTGACTTGCTTTTGAGTGATTATTATCACTTATTAGAAAGTGACGATTTAAGTGATATTGAAATACTTAATGTTGGTAAAAAAATACACGATACGAGAACATTGCGTAGAGACGAAAATAGGGTTTCCACTTTAATTGCTTGTTATGAACAGCATAAAAACAAATTGCAATATTCTGTCAAACCTAATAGAGATATGTTTAGACAAGCTATGAGATTAAAAACAAAAAATTTACACGAAGATTATAAATATAGAATATTGACAGATAATGATTTCGAAAGTTTTAAAGCAAATGGT
The DNA here is from genome assembly GCA_902780585.1 of uncultured Erysipelotrichaceae bacterium. Lineage (GTDB taxonomy): Bacteria > Bacillota_I > Bacilli_A > RF39 > UBA660 > UBA3789. The sequence continues at coordinate 40,578 of CACZGA010000003.1, forward strand.
GATGTTTGTTTTAATGCTCATAAAAAAAAGAAAAAATTTATAACAAAAGAGCAGATAGAAGAATGTATTAGAGATGGCGTTAGGACGAATGATATGGCTAAAAAATTTGATGTGACAGCCTCTTATATAAGTCGTCTTAAAAAGAAATATGGTTTAGATAAGGAGAGTTTACGTGAAGCAAGAATTAGCAATTAAAGTTTATGATATTGATTATAGTTTTATATTAAAGAATTATTTAGATCCGCAACTTTGGACTAAAGAATGGACGTTATTTGTATATAAAGACGTGTCTTTTGTTATATTTTTAAAAAGTATTGATACTAGAAACAGAAGTATTGACTTTGCGGTGAGAAGCGAACATACCATTAATGGTAATAAAGATCATGACACGGCAACGTTTTCATATAATCTGGGTAATAGTAATATAGAAAGTTTGAAACGACAAATAAGAGGTTCTATGGAAAGTCTTATAGGTATAATGGAAAACTATTCTATATATAGCACTAAAGAATATCAAAAAGCGCGTGATTTAGAACGTGAACACAATAGTAGGTTAAAAGATAGAGCGGAACAATATTTAGACTCTAATGGTATATATTTATCAGAAGTTAGAGATGCTTATATTGATTATTACACAAATAAGATGAGTTATAGTTACACTCAAAATGTTATGTCCGCGATGAAGTATGATTTGTTGTTTGATGTATATATGATATTTTATAAAGCAACAGGGCAAATGGATAAATTTGAAAAATTAAAAGATACATATGCGAGAAAACATTATAATGAATATCAGAATGTTATGGAAGAAATAGAAGAAAAATTAAAGTATTTAGAAACAGAAGAATACGAAGAAGAATTAGATTCTGGACTTGATAGTATTATGTAAAGGATTGATGTTATGAATAAATGGAAATACTTAGAAGAGCATTATATCAATAAAGGTTTTAAAATATTTCCTGTTGTTGAAAATGGAAAGACGCCGTTGATAGAAAAGTGGCAAGAAGATTGCTCTTGTGACTTCTTTCAAGTCTTATATTGGTATGAAACATTTCCAAATTGTAATTGGGGTCTTCCTTGTACACCTAACAATTTATTTGTTTTGGATTTAGACAAACACGACCCCAATAAAGATGGCGTTGAAAATTTTGCTAAAATATTGGATAAAATTTTTACAGACGACGACTATGACGACTTTGCCACGTGTCAACAAGTAACACCAAGTGGCGGAGAACATTATATATTTTATAGTGATGATGAATTGAAAAATGTGGCTAATGGTAGCAACGTGTTTAAGGATTATCCTGGAATAGACATCAGAACGGACGGTTATATATTGGTACAACCAAGTGAAATAAATGGTAAAAAATATAATTTCGATACAATTGGAGATTGTGAGCCACAAAAAATGAAGAGTAAATTAAAAAAATTCATACTTAAAAACGTCAATCTAAAAAGCGATATCAATAAAGAACCATACAAAAAACCAACTTCTGTTGAAGTCGGCGATAGAGACAATCAATTGTTTTCTTATATAAACAATGTTTATTATAAAACAAGATTGGATTATGACGAAGTGCTTTGTCTTGCTAAAAATTTTAACGAAACTGTTCTTGAAAAACCATTTCCTGATCGTGTTGTTGAATACAAAACAAAAAAAGTTTTTGACAAAGATAGAGGTAAAGTTATTTTTATAAATCTTGGGGAATGAAAAATCCCCACCGAAGTGGGGATAAATGAGATAATTTTGTGCAGATTGAAGAAATCAACCAAACACATTTTTATTATACCATTATAAACCAAATGTGTCAAAAAAGCAAAATATATGGTTGACTATTATGATATATTGTGATATATTAATATTACGAGAGGAGAGTGAATATGGTAAATAGCAGATTGTATAAGGAAATGGTTAAAGTTTTAAATGAAAAAGAATGTTCTAAAAGACAATTAGCCAAAGAATGTGGTGTTAGTTATTTAACATTCGTTAAGTTTTTCAATCCAAACTATCCATTTCAACCACTTAGTCCTAAAACGATGAGTCGAATACACAATCATCTTGGTATCGATTTTGATGTTATGGATGAGTATAATGAATTAGTGTTAAAAGAAAGGGGCAACTAATATGTATAGATATTATTTCCAAAATTTATTGACTGGTGAAACATTTTGCAAAGACGAAGAAAATTATGGCATGATGAAGAAATTCATAAACAAATGTAAATATAGTAAAAAAATAATGTATTTAGGAAGAACAAAAATATGGGGATAAAGCAACAACAGGTAGGAAAGTCCTTTGAGAAAGAAGTATTAGATTACTATTCAAAAAAAGGACATTGGGTATACAAGATTCCGACAGAATTTGGTGGTACTATTTGCGATATAATGGTTGTTAAAAATAGTGCAATTATGATGATCGAATGTAAGCATATAATAGGAGACAAACTTTATTACAAAGGTTGTGGTATTTATAAAAAGAGAGATGAATTAAACAACTTTGTTAGTAAATACAACACCAATGTTTATATTATGATAAAGTCTGATTCTTTAGGTGTTTATTGGACAACTTGGGAAATTGCTAAAAAGCATTTTGAAGAAAAAGGATACCTAAAATTAGAAGAAGATTGTTTTAAAGGAAACATGGAGGTGAAATAGTGAGCAGATTTGATGACACACTATATGATAAATATGTTTTAGGAATATGGGAAAAAGAGGAGGAAAAAGAAATGAATAAAGTATTAACGTTATGGTATGAAAGAAAAAGAAAAGATATTGAAAATAAATATGATGATTTAAGAGAAAAATTTAATGAACAATATGGTTCTATTTCAAGTTTTAATGAGCTAATTGACAAATTTAACAAAGACTTGGAAGATATTTATAATTTTGATAAAGCAACCGAACAATTTGTTTTGATAAATAACGCACCATGTAATGTTATTAAATATAAAGTTGATGTCGACAAAATAGATAAAGAGTTTAATGAGATATATTGTGAACAAATTAAAAAAGCATATAAAGAAATAGATGATATTAGAGAAGAAGTTGAGGCACAACTTTCATTATCAGACGATTTAGAATATCAACAAGAAGTTCTTATTAGATATGGTATTATTGATAAAAAGACAAAAAAGATAAGTGAGTAGGTATGAAGATAATACTAACTAATATTATCGAGATACAAGAACCAACTAAAGAAATATTGGATTATTGTAAAAAAGAATTAACATTTTCTAATCCAGATTATATCAAGAAACAACGTATGGGTTTTTGGTGTGGACGTACTCCTAAACAGATAAGTTTATACGATTTCTATCAAGACAATGTATATCTGCCTATAGGTTGTTTCAATGATATATGGGAAATACACCCTTATAGAGAAGATTATGTTGATTATACAACCACTAAAGAAGCCGACATAAAGTCTAACATAATCTTACGTGATTATCAAAAACCTTGTACCGATGCTTTGAAAAAGTATGTTAATGGTATATTGGTTCTATTCGCTGGTGCTGGTAAAACACAAATAGCCTTACAATGTGCTAGTGAATTGAAACAAAAGACACTATTTTTGGTTCACACTAAAGATTTGCTTAACCAAGCTAAAGAACGTTGTGAAGATAATCTCATTTGTAACACTTCAACGATAACAGAAGGTAAATGCGACACGAGTGGTGATATTGTATTCGCAACAGTGCAAACACTTGTAAATTTTGTCAACAAACGAGAAATAAGCCAAGATGAATTTGGATTGGTAGTAGTAGACGAATGTCACCATTTATCTACAAGTGCAGAATCAGTAAAAATGTTTGAGAAGTGTGTGAACTATTTCAATGCTAGATATAAACTTGGAATTAGTGCGACATTGCATCGTTCAGATGGCTTACAAAATACAACTAAGAAAATACTTGGAGACGTGATATACGAGCTTAAAAAAAGCGACGATAAAACAAAATTCATTGGATATTATGAAAATAAACCAATAATTGAAGTACCTGCAAGTAGATTTCAAGTACCAGCTCAAATACATATGCTAAAAACCACGTTTAACGTGGCAAATAGAGACGTTTTTGATACAAGTGGTAGAATTATATTCTCCACGCTGATTAGCAACCTAGCGTTAGATTATGATAGGAATAAATTGATATTAGACTTATTGTATCGTTTGCGTGGATATACAATTGTTATAAGCGAAAGAACAAGTCAACTTGAATATCTACATGAAAATATTAAAAATTCCATTTACATTAATGGAAAAACACCAAAGAAACAGAGAGAACAACAAATTGAAGAGTTTAGGAATGGAAACCACGCTTGTTTGTTTGCAACATATTCGCTTGTTGCCGAGGGATTGGATATACCTATACTTGAAAATTTAGTTATGGCTAGTCCTGTGAAAGATGAGCGACTTGTTATCCAAGCGATTGGTAGGTGTCAAAGACCTAGTGGAAATAAAAAGTTTGCTAATGTTTATGATTTAGTTGATGATGTATCGATTCTTGATAAGTTTACGAGAAAAAGAAAAAGTGTTTATAAAAAGGAAGGATGGGAGATAATCAATGGGATTTGAGAATTATAAAGACAAACAAAGATTTTATAAAGAAAGAGCAAAACAAGAAAAAATGTTTTTCATAAGCAAACCACCCAAAGTCTTAGATAAAGGTGAAAAAGGTAGAACTTATGTGAAACCTAAAGAAGAGAAGAAGTAATGAGGTAATTTTATGGGAAGAAGAAAAAACACTGAAATAATAGAATATATGGATGAAGCTTGTGATAAAGTATGGTATATGAGAAGTACACCATGTGATAATCCAGAAATTGAAAAAGGAAGATTAAAAGCTATAAAACGAGTAGAAAAAGAGTTTCCGGAAGTTAAAGAAGGATTTGATACTTGGGATTGTGGTTTTTGGAATGGTGTATTAGGAACACTTCGTTGGGTTCTTGGTGATGAAGAAAAAGATAATTTAGACACATAGGTGATTATATGAGTTTTGACGAATTGTTAGACAGAGTTTGGTATTATGATATAGAAATTTTTGCACACGATTCACTAATAGTTTTCATATCACACAAAACACAAGAAAGAGTATATTTTCATAATTCTATACCAAACGATATACAAAACTTTTTAGATATTAATGATCCAATACTTATAGGTTACAATTGTAATAATTATGACAAATGGATACTTAAATGTTGGTTAGCTGGATATACACCAGAAGAATTAAAAGAAGTAAATGATTATATAATAAATGGTGGAAAAGGTTGGGAAATAGATTGTGGTCGAATCAATCTACCAATACATTGGGACTTGTTTAACGAAATTAATCCTAGAAAATCTTTAAAAGAATGTGAGGGTCACATGAAATTAGATATAACAGAAACCACAGTTCCTTTTGATTTACCAACAAAGTGGACTAAACAACAATTTGAAGAAGTTTTATATTATTGTACATGTGATGTTAAAGCTCTTATTCCACTTTTTGAAAAAATGAGAGATGGATATTTAGCTAAATATACTATATGTGAAATGGGTAATATTCCGTTTGATTATGGTTTAAGTTTAACAAATGCTAATTTAACTGCAACATTTCTACACGCTGAAAGAAAAGAACATGATGATAAAAATGATTATCAATATCCAAGTAACTTTGAATTAGAAAAAATTTTACCAGAAGTTAAAGAATATTTTGATTCATTTATACGTGGAGAAATAGATATTGATGATAAAAATTTACCCATTAATTTAGATGGTATGAGAGGTAATGTTGGGGCTGGTGGGATCCATTTAGCTTTAGATAATTATATTTTTGAAAGCGAAGATTTTAATGTAGGTGATTATTATGAGCAAAATTAAAGATTTAACAGGTAAAAAATTTGGAATGGTTACTGTTATTAAGTTAGATAGAATAGAAAATAGAAGAACATATTGGATATGTAAATGTGATTGTGGCAACATTTTTACTCGTAGGTCTGATATAATCCAAAATAAAGAGGTTAAAAGTTGTGGTTGTTATCAAAAAGAAAATAATAAAATTATAGGAACTTTACATGGAGATGGTTCTAAAAAATCTAAATATCATCGGTTATATCAATGTTATCAAAGTATGAAACAAAGATGTTATAACCCTAATTGTATTCAATTTAAAGATTGGGGTGGACGTGGTATAAAAGTGTGTGATGAGTGGAAAAATGATTATTTAAAATTTAAAAAATGGGCTTTATCACATGGTTATCATGATGAATTGACACTTGACAGAATAAAGGTTAATAGAAATTACGAACCTAATAATTGTAGATGGATAACTAAAATTGAACAAAATAGAAATACTAGAAAATGTAAACATTTTCTTATAAATAATAAAGATTATACAATACCTTTGTTATCTAAAAAATTAGGTATAAGTGATGATACAATACATTATTGGTTAAAAAAAGGATGTGATATAAATTATATATTAAAACGTTTTAAAAGTAATAAGGAGGTGGTTAGGGAGTGAAAAGGCTATTATTAAATTATGATGTAGCCTCACTTCGGTGAGATCTATATCCAAGTTTAATTTGTGAATATGGCTATTCTAGTAGAAATCAACCTGATGCTAATTTATATAAAGAGTTGAGAGAAACTAGAATAAAAGCCAAACATAGTGGTGATAAAAAAACAGCTAATGCTTTAAAACTCCCTCTCTGAATACTTATTATGGAGCTTTAGGTGCTAGATGGAACAATCTTTTTGATTTAAAACAATGTAGATCAATTTGTATTTCAGGTCAGTGTGCTTTGCTTATTTTAATATATGATTTACGAAAGATACCAACTTTAAAATGTATTAGCTCTAACACCGATGCTTGTCAATTCGAAGTCGATGATACTTATATGAATGACGTTCAAGAAGTAATTAATAATTGGCAAAAAAGATATAGACTTGAATTAGAACGTGATGATGTTTTAAAAATAGTTATGAAAGACATCAATAATTATTGTGAAATACTTCAAACAAATAAAGGAAAACAAGTAAATTTTAAAGGTGGTTGTTTTGCGGGTTGTCCTGATATAAAAATACATGAAAATGGTAAATTAGAAACAATATATAAAGATAGTTATAAAGCAAATTCTATGGTAATTGTAGCAGAAGCTATTTTAAAATATTTATTGTTTAACATACCTATTGAGAAAACTATCAATAATTGTAATGATATCTTCAAATTTCAACAGATATCCCACCTAGGCTCTACCTACGAAAAGTGTGTTCAAGAGTCAGAAAATGGTGATATAGAACTTCAAAGGAACAATCGTATATACGCTGGTCTTAAACCAAGTGGTGTAATAATAAAAGTAAAACCGAATGGTAGACGTGATTCACTTGCGAATTGTCCTCCAAACCCGATAGTCGACAATGGTAATAAATGCACTATTGAAGATATAAACAAGGAATGGTATATTGAGTTTGCACAGGAAAAAGCAAACGATTTCTTAGGTATACCTAGGCTTGATAGTTTGAAAAAAGAAGAACTTTTAGAAAGAGCTAAAGGTTTGGGCTTAGAAATAGATAAAAAAACAAAAAAAGATGATATAATAAAGATGATAAAAAATAAAGAAAGAAATGAGGTAAAAAATATGGCTACAAAGCAAGATATTGAAAAAGAGCTGGAAGAAACAAAAGAAAAATTAAATAAAGCCGTTACACAAAACGAGCAATTAATGAATAAGATTAAAGAAAGTGAGAATGTAAAAGAAATGAAGTTTGCTGATGAAAGATTAAATGATAATATTATGTTACAAAGTTCTTTATACAAGAAAATAAACGAACTAAGAAAATATATTAGGAGTGTCGATTTTGTATATGATGAAGAATTGCCTAGTAATTTGGGTGGTGGAGAATATTATAGTATAGGACAATTATACGATGCTTTACAAAAAGGTTGTTTAGAAGTTGGATTAGATTTTAGTCACGATGTTGTCGAAGTTATTAGCTTTGATAAAGAACTTGTAAAACCAAGTGGTAAATTACCAATCCATGTTGCAACCGTTAAAACAAAATCGACATTAACTGATATAAACACCGGGATTAGTAAAGATTATATTACAATAGCACAAGGTAGTGATACAATTGATAAAGCTATTAGCGGTGCAAGTACGCTAGCGTTTAGACAATGGTTTACAAAGAATTTCTCTCCTAAAAATGCTAATGATGATGACAATGTTGATGAAACACCAAAGAGTGAAGAACCTAAAGTTCCAGTATACATTCCTGAAAGCAAAAAAGAAGAAATAAAAGAAGAAGTTGTAAAACAAGTACAACAAGAAGATAGTGATGATGAAGATATTAAAGTAATCTGTCAGAACATAATGGCAATCAGAGAAAAGACAGGAAATGAAGAATACGGAAAAACTACAATGCAAGCTTTAATGAGTGGTATTTTAAGCAGTGCTGATATTTTAGAAATTGACTTAAAGATTAAACAGAAAATGGAGAGTGTTGGATTGAATGTATGAAGATGTTGAAATTAACTCCAAAAGATGGTTTGATTTAAAAGACTTGAAAAACGAGGAATGGAAAGACATCAAGGATTTTGAAAATTTGTACCAGGTTAGTAATTATGCGAGAATAAAGAGCTTATATAAACCATCTATTAAAAACCAATATATGTATGATAGAATCATGAAAATAAAACCTAATAAATTAGGATATTCGACTGTTCATTTTATTCATAACGGTAAGGAATATAGAAAATTATTACATATATTGGTTGCTGAAACATTTATACCTAATCCAAATAATCTTCCACAAGTATTGCACAAAAAAGCAACTTTAGATGGTGGGACTGATAGAGTTGACAATTTATATTGGGGTACACAGAAAGACAACATGCGTGATAGAAAAAATGAAGGTAAATTTGTTGTAAGCGAAGAAACTAGAAGTAAAATAAGTGTTTCGCAAAAAATAAAAATAAATCAATATGATTTAAACGGGAACTATATCAAAACATGGGATAGTGCATCTGATGTAAAAAAGGAATTAAATATTGATGACAGCACGATACGAAAATGTTGTAGAGGTGTTAAAAAATCTTGTGGTGGTTTCCAATGGAGAAAATTTAACAATAACACAGAAAACATTAAAAAATATAGTATATTGAAAAGAAAGGAAATTAAAAATGGAATGGAAATATAGTGAAGATAATAAACATATAGTGTTAGAAAAACAACCTAGTAGATTCAAATATTTGACGGGTACCAGATTGGCTAGTTGTCTAGGTTTAAACCCTTATTCAACACCGTTTCAAATTTGGTGTGAATGTACAAGATTAGTCACTCCACCGTTTGAAGAAACCATATATACAAAAGCAGGACGTATTATAGAACCTAAACAAAGAGAATATGTTAGCGAAAAGTTCCCAAATATTGTATCTCCAGAAGAATATTTCGGAGATATATTCGAACAAGTCAGATGGAATTTTTTCAATGATGAACAAAAACCATTCGCCGGTTGTTGGGATGCTGTTAGTACAAAAGACAATAAACGTGATATAACAATGGTTGTAGAATTTAAGACAGCTAGTGATCCTAGAAAATGGGATAATACAATACCTGTTTATTACGAATTACAAGGTTGTTTATATGCCAAGCTGTTAGGTTTAGATAGAGTTTTATTTGTTGCTAGTTTTTTAGATAAATTAGATTATGCTCATCCAGAAAATTTTATACCAAATGAAGAAAACACAATAATGATAGTTAAAAAACTAAAAGATGTAACTATTGAGATGAATGGTGAATACCTTAGTATTGACGAAGTTTTGGAAAAGGCAAAAGATTTTTGGAAAAATTACGTAGAAACAGGTATAAGTCCGGAGTTTGACGAAACAAAAGACAAAGAATATTTAGATATTATAAGAACAAGCAAACCAATTAATGACAACTCTCTTGAAGATTTATGTGATAGGGCTATGGAATTGGTTAAAGAAATAGACATGCTAAAAGAAAATAGCGGTATTTCTAGTAAAGAAAAAGAACTTAAAATATTAGAAGAAAGCATAAAAAAAGGCTTAATGGACAATTTACAAGACGGAGAAACAAAGATAAGTTGTAAACAATATTCCTTAAACGGAACAATTAAAGAAAAATTTAATGAAAAACAATTTAAAAAAGAGAATCCAAAAATATATGAAAAGTACCTTGAAGAAGAATTAACATATAGGCTTACAAAAAGCAAAGGTGAGATTGATGATTAATTTTAAAAATCCTGCCTGTGATAAAGAAAGTTTTCACGAATGGATAATGTCTTGTTGTGATACATTAATAAGAGAAGAAGACAAAATATTTAACATGACAAAAGATAAGACAAGGTTTATTGATATAACCTTTCCTTTAAGAGTCGGAGAAACACCAACCATGCTTATACAGATAGAAAAGATCGTGCAGAATAGCGAAGATAAAATATTTATTATAAAAAATTTAGAAGATAGGGAGATTGATAGATATGAAAATAAAGATGACAATGAGTAATAATTTTAAATTAGTACCAGAAGGAGAAAGAACGTTAAAGATAGTAAAATCAGAATGTTCTCCAAGTGGAAAACCTAACAAATGGACATTAACTTTTGAAGATAGTGAAGGTGGTTTTATCTATAACAGATTCGACTTGAAGAATGATAAATCTTTATACGCAATGGCTAAGTTTGTTGAAGAAGTTTTAGATATGAAAGATGGAGAAGAATTTGATACCACAAAAGACCCACAAAGATGTGTTGGTCTTGTGATAAATGCAAACGTTATCCACACCGAAGGAAGTCAATGCGATGACGAAGGAAACCCAAGGATTTTCGCAAACATTGAAAACAAAAGTGTTAAATTAGCTAAAGAAGATACTAGTGAATCACCAAGAAATTCCATTGTAACATCTGTTTCTGATTTAGATATTTAGAATGAGAACCTTACGGTTCTTTTTTTTTATGTATAAAATGTGAACTTTTGAGAAATAAAACGTGTCGTTTCTGATTTAGAAAATAATATATAATCTTATTAGAAAGCGAGATAAAATCCGTTTTCTGTTTACCTTATCTACGGAGGTGTGAGTTTAAATTCAGATTTATATCGGTTTATTCTCACCCTCCCTTTTATTTTGTTTTGAAAGAGAGTGAGTATATGTTTGGGAACAATTATCCAAGAGGGTACGCAAATAATTATCAGAATACATTGAATCAACAAAATTTATATGAACAGAATATGTCGGATCAGATAGATGCTCAAATAAATCAATTAGTTGGTATGAAAAACCAATTACGAAATAACAACAGCCAACAATCACAACAACAGCCTACCGCCATCAATCAGACTTTTCAATTATCGCCAAACGGTGGTGGTATGAAATACGCCAATTCCATTGAAGATGTTAATAAAGAAACGGTGTTTTATGATACACCATTCTTTAGCAAAGACTTTAGTGTATTATGGATTAAAAACGCCACAGGAGACATAAAAGCGTATGAGTTAAGCGAAATAATTCAAAAGGATGAAAAGGATCTACAGATAGAGTTTCTACAAGCACAACAAGAAGAAAAAGACAATAAAATAGATTATCTACAAGCTCAAATAAATAGTTTAAGAAAAGAGATGAAAATGAATGAACAATATGCTACAAATGTTATTCAATCAGAAGATGAAACAGATACCACAGAACTTGATGGGTCAGTTGGAGAGACAACTAAAAATGCGAAATCCACAAGCGTATCGAGAGTTTCAACAAGCAAGAAAAAATAATGTAAATCCCAATGAATATCTAAATAAAGTAGTTGGTGGTTTTAACCCTCAACAACAACAAGAATGGAATAGAATGATGGGGCAATTTAATCAACCTATGAATAAAGACGAAAGTAAACAAGGTTAGAAGCCTTATAGGAGGATATTTGCTAGATAAGTATCTTCCTATAAACTTTCTAGCAGTTTAAATACAATTAGAAAGGAGAAAGAAAGAAATGAATGGAAATAGTGGAATAACTCCAACAGTTGAGTTAGCTACTACAAACGGAAACAACGGATACGGTTATCCATACCCTGTAATGCCTTTTTATGGTTCTAATGGAAACGATGGTTTCTTTGGTTCAGAAGGTATATGGGCAATTATCATCTTGGCGCTTTTATTTGGTAACGGAGGTTTCGGCGGATTCGGCGGAGGATTCGGCGGAATGTATGAGTTCCCATGGTTATTAAACGGACAACAAGAAATCATGAGCAACACTAACAATGGATTTGATACATTACATTTATCAAACCAAGTTGAAGGTGTTCGTGATGGAATATCTGCATTAAGTAATCAATTATGTAATTGTTGTGCTGATATGAACCAAACTGTAGCAAACGGATTCTTTAATGCTGAAACATCTGCTAACGCGAGACAAGTCGCTAACATGCAACAATCATTTAACAACCAAATGGGAATATTACAAGGTTTCAACAACATAGGAACACAATTATGTAATGCTTCTGCTGATAACCGCCTAGGAATTGCTAATTTAACAGCAACTGTACTATCTGAAAATTGTGCAGATAGACAAGCATTATCAGAAGGTGTAAGAGATATTATTGCTAACCAAACATCTAGTGTACAGCGTATATTAGATCAACTTTGCCAAGATAAGATAGATGCCAAGAATGATGAAATCGCACAACTAAGACAAGAGATCTTATACGCTAGAGGTCAAGCTAGCCAAGTGCAACAGACAGCTAATATCGTAAACGAAACGTACTCTAGACTTCGCGACTGTCCTATTGAAAGTACACCAATCTATGGACGCCAACCTATCTTTACATGTCCTAACAACAACGGATGTGGATGTGGAACAAACTTTGCAACAAATTTTTAAAAGCAAATAGTCAATAATGACAAACCTGTTTATAGGAACTTGCTAGATTTTCACCACTTTTTATCGTTTTATGGTATTTTCTGGTGAAAATAAGAGAATAGGCATAGTTCTATTCTCTTTTTTTATACAAATTGGGAATAGTATTCCCAAAATACATAAATTAGAAGGGAGACAAGATAAAATGATACAAACAATTATAAATGAACCATTAGTATTATCGAGTAATACAAGTCCAATAATTTTCGATGCTGTTAATATAATAACAGGAAGTACACCTTGTTCTTTTGGTGGATGGTTAGATTATGAGAATGGAAGTCCTTTATTTAAGATATTAGGTAAAGGATATACAGGATATTATAATGCTAATTTTAGCGCTTCAATTTCTTCTACTACAGCTGGTGTTGTCGCAATCGGCTTGTACGAAGACGGAATTTTACTTCCAGATACTGTTCGAGCAGTCACGATAGATGCACCTGGTGATTACGAGACTGTATCTTTCAATAGAAAATTTCAAGTATGTAAATGTGGTAATACAAACTTAACTGTTGGGGCAGTAGGAAGTGTACCAACACCAACAGATCCTACAACACCTATTGTTACGCAAATACCAATTATTACTAATGCTACTTTCAATCTTGCTAGAACCAGCAATTAATAACTAATGAAAAACAATTTAGATTTAACATCATTAATATTACAAGTATATAGTGTAATGATATTAATGCAAGATTTTAAAAACAGTGATTTGATGCAAGAACTACAATACCAAGATAGAAATTATCTTGAAAAAATCATTGAACAAAACAATAAAATAATCGAACTCTTGGAAAGGAGGGAATATGGTGGAAAAAATGATACATGAAGATTTGAAACGTGCTAGTATTGATAAAATAAAAGAACTTTTACAAGAAAACCAAGGGCAGATAACAGGTAATACGTTAGAGGCAATTGGAGATTTAACAGATATTTACAAAGATATAGAAAATATCGAATATTGGTGTGAAAAGGAGGAAAGTGAAATGTACGGAAGATACGATAGAGATTCCTACGATGGTTATGGTAGATATGATAGACGTGGAAGAGATTCCTATGGTCGTAGAGAACGTGATAGTCGTGGAAGATATAGAGGACACGATTACATGGATGAAATGTATGATGAATATTCAAAATACATGGAAGGTCGTTCTAGATATGGAGCCAATGAGGATACTAGAAAAAGTCTAGAATATATGTTACGTAGTATGGAAGATTTTGCACGTATGCTAAAAGAAGATGCTGGTTCTGAACAAGAAGTTCAAATGATACGTGACACAGCACAAAGAATAGCACAAATGTAATATGTACAGATATTATAATGCAAACCCACATGGTAGACATATTGATGATTGTACTTTGAGAGCGATATCTTTATTGACAGATAGAGATTGGCATGAAGTTTACAATGAATTGAGTTATTTAGCAAATCAAGATAGTTTGATGATGGATAGTGTTGCATTTATCGAAGATTATCTAGATGATAGATACCCTAGAGAATGTCATTATTCTAAAACTATTGGAGAATTTGCTAGAGAATATCCTTATGGGAAATATGCTGTAAGCACTAACGGTCATTTGACAGCTATTATTGATGGCTATATTATGGATACGTTTGATCCTAGCAATAGAATAATGCGTTGTGCATGGAGAATTTCATAAAAAAAAACACCTTATCTTAGGGTGTTTTTATAGTTATATATTTTAGTAAATAATGTCTTAATCTTTTTGTTATATGTTGTTGTACCAAAATTCAACTCTATACATGTACCTATAATCATTTTATTATCATAAAAGTTAATAAGCAATGTCCTTTCTTCTTTATCTAGCATCATGTCATCACATAGTTTCAAAACGTCTGGTCTTGCCATATATTTAATCTCGTGTTTGAGATTAATATAAGTGTTTCTATCAATCATAAAATTACCTCATTCCTAGTATAATTATAAGATTTTTAAGGTGGTAAAAAGTAGTAAAAGAAAAGAACTCTTTACGAGTTCCTTAATTTCTTATTAACGTTTTGTCTTTTCTTTCTGACACTATCTATAGAATAATTTACATTTCTAGATATTTGTACATCTGTTAATCTATCACAATAATATTGTTTTAATATTTTCAATACTATCGGATCATCTTCCACTCTCACCACAATCTCATGTAACTCTTCTTCTGACATTCCTTTATAAAGTTTTGTATTCTTTTTAATAAAGTGGGAAGTGACGTATGACAATGTTACACCTAGAAATATTGGTATAAAGAAAGACGTTTCTGTTTTAAAAGTAATTCTAGTCAATACATAATATGTGAAACTACTAAAAACAAAACATACCGCTACGCTTTTAAAATGAAAAGGTTTTCCAAAAGCATATTTATTAACCCAAAAAGCAACTGTTATAAATATAGCCTCAATAAAAGCATCGTTTAAAAAAGCAATTGCTATTATAACAAACATTGTAAACATGTTCCATAGTATGTAAAGAGGAATGTAGATAGCGTTTGTTATCCTTTCCTCTTTACTTTTTGTTGTTTTATTCTGTGATTTTCTTAGCAAGTCTTTTAGCAAATTTCTTGATGAAGTCAGTTTCTGCGAACCAGAATAAACTACCAAGTCCCATAAATTTTTACCTCCTTTATAAAAATACAATTTATGTATGATTATTAACACTAATAAATAATCTAAATTTAATATAATTGCTACAATAACACCATGTGTATTATTTATAGGTACATTTCGTATACAAATACTAATTAATTGTGTTATGTTTATTATTAAAACCACACCAATATAATTTATAATATTATATTTTTTAATAGGTTTATTATTGATTTTCAAATACAATAAACTGAAAACAAACATGTATATTGTGTCGAATAAAACAAATAAAGGTGGTAAGTTTATTTTAGTTTTTAATATTTGAAAAATCATTGCTACTACTGTGATTAATAACGAATATTTTCTCATTTTATTATTGTTTTCATTGGTTGTTATACTCATAACCACATAAACATTAACATACAACGTAATAGCATACCAAACATTTTCTAATCTCCAATATAATATAAAATCGTTTATTATATTGATTGTTCTATTGTTATAAACTATTTCAAAATAATTCCCACCTAGCAACTTAATTATAACAACAATTAGTAGTAAAAAGTAGTAAGTCTCAATACTTCTGCTGAATAATTTATCCAAATCTTTCTTCACATAATCACCTCCTTTCGATATAAATATATCATAATATAATAAAATAGTCAACATTAAAATAAAAAAAAAGGAATCTGATCCTTTTTTATACTTCCAACAACGGTCCACAATCTACTCTAAAACGTACTCCATCTGCTTCTAGTGTTGCTACACCATTTGGAGTATATCTCGTTGGTAATTCGGTAGATATTACATTAAATACTTTATCACACTTCCAATATCCACCTGTATCTAAAATACCATTAGGGTTTGCGTTGGAACCATCTGCATTACAAGTTGAAAGTGGTCCACTTGGTAGCCAATCATCTACACCTATAGGTTTACCATAGCAAGTTGCATAACATCCTACTGCGCCATTTGGGTATTTTACACATGGTAGTATTAAATCGTCAATTCTAAATACACCATTGAACTTTACTTTACTTCCTGCGTGTATTATTTGGTCTACTACTTCTCCACCACCATTTAAGGCTTGTTGTACTTTATTGCAGAATGTTCCCCAATCATAAGGGTTTCCTCTACGAATATCATAAGGACAATCTTTACCTGTCCAATAGTTGTGTTGGAATAAATGACCATTTACGTTAGTTATTCCATTTCTTCGTAATATGTCTGCACATAATTCTACTGCGTTGTCTGTTGCTTTTCTTATATCTCCATCTGCATTATCGCATATTTCAATAGAAATAGTAGTCATATTGCCATCGCCATTTCCATCTCCTTGGCACCAAGCAACTTCGTTTTCGGGTACACACCTTACTGCGTAGTCTTTGTCTACTACATAGTTCCAAGAAGTATATACGTCTTTCCATCCATTTCTTAAAAGGTTTGCATGAGCTAAAGCATTTGCCCCATTACTCCAATTAGAAGTGTTGTGTATCGTTACCCCTCTAAAACCTCGTCTATTTATTCCTGGACGGCAATTATGACCCAAAGGGGCTAGTCTTTCAATCACTTGCATTTTCTTCGCCCCTTCCGTCTATTTTGATGCCTTCTTCTCCTAAATTATCGATAGGCGCTTCTTGGCTATCTATATCTAATTCTTCTTTTGTCAAGGTAGTCATACTTATTCTCCCTTCTTATAATTATAGTTTGATATTCCTGTTATTACGCCAAAAAATGTAGATACTGCCGAAATAGTTAAAACTATCTTTTCAGTATCAAAATTGTATATTTGTCCTAGTGTTCCTATTAGTGTAATCAAAGCAGGGATGAATATAATCAACCCCCACTTTAATACATTGTAAACTTTGTTATTTAATTTCATATCATTTCTCCTTATTTAATTCCTAATTTGTATAAACAATAAGCTAATATTGCATAGAATAGGTAATCAATTAACTTGTCCCATTTCATCCCTTTTTTCTCTGCTTGAGAGTCTATTTTGGAGTTGATGGTTTTTACAGAAGTTTCAATGTTTCCAACTCGTAAGTCCATCTTCTCCATAATGGAATAGGTCTTTTTTAGGTCGTCAACATCTTTAGTAACTTCGTCAAGTCTTTTGGTGTTAGATTTAGAACGTTGGTCTATTTCCGTTATCCATTTTGTATCTTGTTTATCCATCTTTTCATCTCCTTATCTATTGGGTTAATTGTTTCAAAGCCGTAACATCTAAAATTAATTGTTTCAAAGCCGTAACATCTAAAATGAATGGCAAATCGTTATTTTCCTGACTAATGTTAGTCTGCCCATCATAACTTCTTTTTACGATTTCTAATTGGCTTAATAATGTACTATCTGTTATTTCAGTATATGTTGGGGTTGCTAGGACATAATATACTTCAGTGTTATGTGTACTTAACCAAGTTTTAAAAGCAGTTGTGCTTTGTTCACTTAATCTATTTGTTAAAAACATTAATCTAATTCGATTTGTTGAATTTGTTCCAACACAAATAGTATCAGTATTAACAAATGTACTTGCTACCATTGCTGTTCCAATTAAACTTGTTAATTTATCACAGTATGAATTTAATGAATTTGGTAATATTGAATTATCATAGTCTTCTGTATAAAAATATGTATAATCAACATTCCCACTAGAACTGCTACCACCTTCCCACTCCTCACTACCATCTAAAACAACCTTACCTATTTGTTTATTTAAGTACCAATCTTTTCCATAAGGTTCGTATGGTAATGCAGTAGAGCCTTCATTTATCATTAAATCTACATTAGTGCTTGTTTCACTATTATTAGATAAATAAATACATATATAATTA
>CACZGA010000004.1 GCA_902780585.1 uncultured Erysipelotrichaceae bacterium
TATAAACGAGATGTCATGTACTCTGGAGGACAAGCCTGCAATTCACAAAGCAGACTTATCAACTCCGAATACTTGAAGCATCCTTTATCTTCATGATGCTGTTCAGTGTCATTCAACAGAGCCTTGAGAGTCTGGTCAATCCAAATCTTATTCTCAGAAAATGACTTGAATTGGCTCTGTGAAAGAGCTTTTACTGCATCCTTCATTGCATTGAATGAGGAAACATTGAAATTACCACGAGTCTTATCCTTGCGAACATATACAATATGTCCACAATTGTCGGCATACTCAATATCATCGAGATGTCTGATAAGATTTTCTTCACATGCCCTCATACGTCTTTCTAAAGATGCAATGAGAATTGGAGAATATGCTCCAATGAGATCTAGAGAATAACCTACAGATCTCTGACGTGCTGCATCGAGATCAAAATCGGAACCATGTTGCTGCTTATTGCAGTAGTTGATTCCAATCTGACACATCATCTGGATACCATTTTCAGTCACTTCGAAACTAGTATTCTTCATATTGCTAAGTTTGACTACAGAATAGATGCTGTAGTACCATCAGAACGCATGATAATGCACACGAAACATACCCTCATATTGATGGCGAGTCACAACCCCTCCGACTGTGGACTAGGGAAAATTCTACTATTATTCGAATTTTACGATTTGTGTTTTACACCTAAAACTTAGCATTGCGTAGGATCACAAGGTCTTTAATTCCCGCTTTACTATTAACTAAGAAACTGGCGTCCTCAACATCTTGGAAATCCAATCTTTCTATTATAGAACCGTTGATTCTAATACTTGAAAGGATATTTTATATTGAGTTTTTTGTTTAAAACCTTCCAGTTTTACGGATAGTGTATCTCCGACAGAGCTATCTTGAATTGATTTTACCAATGAATCTTTCCCAAGGTAATAGGCTATTTCGTCCTACTCATAGTTGCCCTCTCCAATATTTTATGTCTTATCGGCAACCCCCAAGACTTGCTGCATCGGCTGAGTTATGACCAAATGCTGTTACCATTTCACAACTCTTTCGATTGTGGAACACACCCATATTTCTATAGGTAGATAACATACGGACAGTTTTAAAGATACTGCATCTACTACTCTCATACTATGTAAAGTACTCCTTTCAACCCTTGCTCTTGCGGATACAGAGGATGCCTCCTCTTACAAGTTGTTTACTCGTTTCATTTCTATACTTTCCTTGCGGTACTCGTATAGTCTGCGTATTACAGCAGAACAACCGTATTTTCATACGAGAGTGGACAACACTCTTGCTTTTTACTTTAAACATTTTAGTGAAATGAGTTAAGCCCATTACTCTTAAATACTTAAAGACCCAATGAATGAATGATGTGGTTGTCCTTGTATATCTTAGTACCTTTTGAGTACCTTAGATATCTACACCATTCTGTTTTCAGCTGCCAAGCTTACTTACTTCTATTGATTTTATTTATCCTACTATTTCTAACTAAGTTGCCACACTTAGTATTCTCTTGGCAGAGAATATAGGATATTACCAACAGATTATCTACTCTCTTAAGTTGGCGACTTTCGGAAGTAGAATTATACTATATGTTGTCTTCCTTACGGAACAAGTTGACATTGGATGGATGCCAACGTATACTTCATTTAGTTCTGCCCGAACCTACTACAAAGTATACTTATATAGTATAGCTTTCTTATGACCACTGATTACTCAGTAGGCAAGTGGACAATACCACTCACTTTATAGCATCGCTGCTTTATTCTCAAAGACAAGAAGCCTGCCTTCCATCACCATTCTATACATAAATGTATAGCCGACTACTTTGGACATGTCGGGTGTAGGTTTAAAGACATAGTATTTTAACGGGATTTTTAAAAATCTTATTAAGTTATACTAATTTATTTTTTTAAAAATCTAAAAACTATATTTTGCTCTTAAATTTATAGTTGAAATTTCAACTTCAAAATTGAACTTAAGAACGCAGCCAACTTTTTGGGTTGTTGAGTTTTGAATTGTTTAGGTATTGGTGGCGAATTTGGCTGCACCAAAGAGCATATCTCTAACACAAATATTTTACGTGAAACATTAGCTCCAATGCGTGAAACATACACCTAACTTGAGTTATGAAGAAAGAAACCCTATATTCTCACGAACTTAGGGTTTCTTTATTACATTATTCACAATTCTATAATTGAATCCTACTTTCTCAAGCAGGAAGTATCCAGACTGCCCAATTTGACTTTCAGAGAGTCCGAATACAGAGAGCAGATGATTGTCAGAAAGGATGTGGGTTTTATCCCACACCCTTCCTAAGACAGTAATCATCATGCGAACGTGAACACAGGCACCTTGCGAGTACGAGTACCCACAATCTGACCGTCACGGTTGTAACGTGCTGCGCGAACCTCGTTGATCTCAGCAACCTTCAAGGTCTTACCCTTGATAGCCTTCCAGACATCAAGGTCATTCGGACACTGATTGGCAGCATCATACACATCGTGTACATCGTCCGTCTTGGCATAGGAAATAGTTCCAGTGGGAAGCATGTCCTCGCCATACTCTGCTACGGAACGGTCAAGAGCAGAGAAATACAGAGTCTTAGCACCGATAGTACCCTGAGCAGACTTGCAAGGTGCCACTACACCATACAATTCATTACCATTGAAGGTGTTCTTGAACAGACTCTTGTTGTCAGCAGGAATTGCCAACTCGTCTCCGATGGCAAACTGAGCTGCACCTGGGTCGCTCTTGGTTCTCTTACTAAGGCTGCTTTCAATAGCTGCACCACTGTTACCTGTTCCCATTCTCTTCAGGGCGATCTCAACTGCACCCTGAGCATTCTTTACTTCATTTTGTGTCATTTTTTTTGAAGTTTTTAAAAAGTTAATAATTAATGTTATTTACTACTGTAACGTCAGCACAAACGGGTCACTGTTTAACGCACAGTGACCGAAGCGTATATTTTTACTCCTCGTCTAAGGATTGTTCCTTTACTATAGGATACTTCTCAAGCATCTTAGCCACAAAGGCATCGACCTCAGTCTTCTCTGTGGTCAAATTGAGCCAGTCAGCCATTGGCATAGATTCCTCATACACCTTACCAGAAGTCCACTCATCCTTCTCCTTGTCACGAGAGATTTCACACTTCTTAAAGGTGACACGATCCAGAATCAGAGAATATCCGACAGGAGTATAAGCGAAATATTGACGCCAATACTCATTGAAGTTACCCCAACGAGGTGACATGTCCATCTCAGGCTTGATACCTTTAAAGGTAAGTCCAACGTTGATAGCAGACAGATCCTCATTCTTACCACCAGCAGCCAAATCATTCACAATACCTGTGAGATCAACCCCATCTTCTGAAAATAGAAGTTGCTTCAGTGCATTTAAGGTCATTGCACTAATCTCGACCATACCCTGTTTCATATTGTTTAATTGTTTAAGTTTGTTTATTCAGTTTGTAGTCTTTAAACCACCACAGAAAAACAATATATACATACTGCTCTGCTGTAGACATTAGCAGGCAATACATATGGCTACGTTTTACCTATTGCCAGGCAGACCTGGCAAAAAAATAGCCACCCGAATGGGTGGCTAAAATCGAGAGAGAGTGGTGCGGTCTATTTCGTAACCACACCATAACGACCGTGAAAACCGTTGACACGACCGACAACGTGAGTCAAATTAAATTTGTAGCCGTTGTTTTTCAGGGCATCAAGCACATCATCATAGGTTGCACCCTCTTCAACAATGCCAGGTCGAGGAGTGAGGTTCCCATCATCTGTCACGATAGCAGCTTTTCCAGAGAGAGCAGAGAGAGCCACAGCCTGCCCGTCGACATCGACGACAGGGTAAATCTGTTGCTGACCTTTTCGGTCGGTGTAGGTACCCTTAAAGAGAGCAATCTTCTTAGCGTTACCGCTACCAGTAGTTTTTACTTCGTGCTGTCCCGACGTAATGTCGAGCAAAGAACTACGGCGGTCTTTTTGTTTCAAAACGAGTCCGCTAAACTCGTTTGCCGTCATTGGCTGTAATCCATTCGTTGTCATAAACGTAAAGATTTAATTGTGAATAATGTGGTCGGTGGCGCGAACCCCGCGAGTGTGAGGATACCCTCATACCTATTGGTATGTACAAGTTCTACGAATTGACTACGTTTTCCCAACGGGGAGCCCAGGGGGCTACCCGTTAGGGTGCCCCGTCACCTCCACAATTTTCAACAAAAAAATTTTTACAAAAAATTTCTAAAAAAATTTTTATTTCAAAAATTTTTCAAATAGAAGTGGAGGGGGGGGGGATCATAAAATACTTTTAAAAAATAAAAAATTTTAAAAAATTTTTATATTGGAGTATAACTCGAATGGGAAAATTCGAAGAATTTGCCCTTAAGTATAGTTAATCTTAGGTATAGTAATAAGTATAGTTAGACGAAAAATGGTGCTCAAGTTTGATAATCCTATGTTCAAAGTAAAAAATTTTTACATAATTTCCTGCTCAACATCCGAAATTTGGTGCTTATCGAAAATAAATTTTGGAAAATGATTTTAGAAAAATAAATTAGAATTATGAAACAACATATAGAATTGCCATCAGAAAAAGAAAATTCTGAATTAACTCCTAAGGATAAGCTAATATATTTAGCATTAAAAAGCTTTGAAAACAGTGAAACACATGATTGCTTTCCTTCCTTAGCTAAAATTTCAGAAAGATGTGGAGCTTCAGAACCTACAATTAGAAAATCTCTAAAGTTATTAGAATCTGAAGGATATATTAAAATAGAAGAGATAAATAAAAGAAAAAAGAGATATACATTTAGTCCTTATAAAAAATTTGAATGTTTCTCATATGATTTTTTATATAATAATGATTTAACCTTTACAGAAAAATCTTATTTAGCGGCTTCTCAAGAATTCATGTTAAGTAAAGAAACAGGAAAAGGAAAGATAGAATATTCTAGTTATGAATTGTCTGATAAAATCAATATGCCTCCATCCACTATAAGAAAATGTGAAAATTCATTAATAGCTAAGAATTACATGGAAATAGTTTATCAAGCCAAAAAAGATTTAGTAAATAATAATCATAAAGGTACTAAGTATTATTTATTTGCTGAATATAATAAGGCTGTTTGTGATGCAATTATATCTCATGAAAATAGATTAACCACAGTAGAAGAGAAGATGGATAATTGGGAGAAAAAATATGAAGATAAATGTAAAGAAGCAGAAAATTATAAAAACGCTTATTTGCAATTAGCTAATAAGATTCAAGAAGAAAATAAAATAATAATGTAATTATGTTATACTTAATTAAAGAATATGGTAAAAATAATAAAGAATATTTAAAAATAGGAAAAGCACATGATGTAAATAAAAGAATACAACAGTATAATACTAATTGTGCTGAATTTGAATTAATAGATACTTTTGAAGGAAGTCTTCCAGAAGAAAGCTTATTACATTCTTTTTTAGAAAAATATAAAATAAGAGGAGAATGGATGGAATATAATAATGAAATACTTTTATTATGGAAATTATACAAAGAAATAAGACCTAAAATAAAAGAAAGCATACTAGCAACCGGAGAATTTGTTGAGGAAGAACTTTATAATTCTCAAATAAATTATTATCAAAATAAGATAGAAGAAGTACAAAATGAAATAAAATACTTAAAAGAAGATTGTTTACACAAACTAGAACAATTAGAAAATAGAACTTCTAATTTTTCTGAACTATATAACGAAAGTACCAATTTAATTCAATTCATACTTAAAATAATTCCTTTAAACTATAGAACTCAAATATTTGAAAAGTTTAAAGGAAAATTACAATATTTTAAATTTAAAGAGGAAATTTAACATTTTTTAAATTTGCTTTATGAAAATAAGTAATATATTTATATCGTTATGAAACAAGAAGAATTATTAAAACAACTCATATCTGAGTTGATGTCAATGTCAGAATTGCATCAAGAATATCAAGATAATGATACTCACTTTGCAATAGATTCTAAGAAAGAAGGTAATAAATTAACAATAGAAGTTACCTTAAAAGAAAACAAAGATAAGAAAGAATTTGAAAGTTGGTTAGAAACAGTAGATGATGGACTATTCTCAGAAGTTTTAGAAGAATTACAAGAGAAAGAAGGACTAACAAATCTAAATGATCTTTATGAAGGTAAAGATTATAGGAAAGTAATTAGTAGAGTTAAATCTAAAACTAAAGAAATAGCTGCAAGAAAAATTAAAGAATTGCAGAAATTTATTAATTAATATCGGCCGATGATGATAGATATTAATTAATTTTTAAAGATTAGAAAGGCATCTAATCTTACTTTGGTTTATGGTGTAATGGTAGTCACAGGGGACTCTAAATCCTTTAGTCTGGGTTCGAATCCTAGTAGACCAACTATGGAAGTAACATTTAAATATAATAATAAAATTATTACTACTCCAAATTTAGAAAAGAAATTAAAGAGAATGAAACTTCAATTATCTGATATAGAAATAATTGAAACTCCAATTAAAAAAGAAAAACCTTCTAATGATGGAATAGAAGATTATATGAAAGATAAAGAACAAGTTATAGTTCGTTCAACTAAAGATAATATTAGAAGAGTGTGTTATGTTTTAAAAGGAACAAGACCTCCAATTAAAAAGTTATTTGAAAAACAAAAGTGGAATGGTAAAACAGGAATAAAAGATTTTACCGATAAATATTTTATGACAATGTATTATGAAGAGAACTGATTTATTTCGTTAGCTTTATGAAGCTAATATAGATGAGATTAAAGCAATAGAACAATTATCAATAGATAATAATATGCTAGATAATGGCTACTATCTTTGGTGGCACGATCAATTAAATAAACTTTCATTAGACTCTGATAGAGTCTAATTTTTTCAAATTACTTTTTCATAACTTTCTTTTTTTTAAACAAAAAAGCCCGGTAGATTAATTTCTATCGGGCTAATTTTATATTTAATCAATAGGATTAAGTATCATTTCAAATTTACTGATATCGAATGTAGAATGTCCTTCATCATTTCTATTTTCATCAATTAAGAAGTCATTATCTTCAAATATAGTAGGTAATGAAACTATTCCCCAAGTTTTTCTTGGATTATTTGGATTTCCTCCAAATATATCATTTCCCCAAGGATTAACTTCTTTAACAGTTCCATTAGGATAAGTATATTTAAATGTAATCGTAGAAGCTAATTCTCCTGTATATTCTACAGTCATTTTAGGATACTTTGCACCATCAGCATTTACTGCACCTTCCCAACAACGCTCACAATTCTCATAAATATAATTTCCATTATCATCTAATATATAATCATCAGTTCCTTGTTCTTTCTAAGCATCAGCTATAGTAGCAACTCTTTGCTCAGTAGTATTCCATAAATCCTCTTTAGTAGGAGCATTTTCCTAATCAGACCAAGCATAATACTATTCTAATACAGTATTACTATTATATGATTCTTCGTCATTTATTAAAGCATAATATTTAGAAGTATCATTAGCTTTCTTATATTCATAATAAGTATCAATACTAGAATCAGCACATAAGGATTCAAAATTTACACTTTCACATTCTCCGTTATTATATGTTATATTTAAGAATGTAGAAAGAGATTTAGGAAGATTACTTACTTGAGTATTCTTAATATTATTAGCAATTCTCTCCATTGCAGAGAATGTTAGGTATTTAAAAGCATTTCCATATTTATTTATGAACTTTTCAGCATAAATAGCTTTTACAACTTCTAATACAACGTCTTCAGACCAAATATTAATTGAATATAAATCTTCACCAATACCTAGTTTAATACTATTAACTTTAAAAAGACTATCTCCTCTAGTAGCTAATCCCTAATTATAGTTAGATCCTTTTAGGAAAGATTTATCAATATATTCTTCTGTCATATATTCATAATTTCCAGGACTTAACCAGAATGGCAAAGAATTCATTACTAGTTGAACATTTCTTAAATCAAAATTATCTTTTCCTTTTAATAATCCTTTAATATAATCAAATATTTCTTGATTAAATTTATTTATGTATTTATTGTCAAAAACATCAGGATGAGATTGAACAACTTTTCCATCAACTACTTTATCTCCTTCTTCAATTAAATACTATAATGGGAAATAACGTTTAATAGTTCTTTCTGAATCTGTAATAAATTCTGCTACAATATAAGGAACTTTATCTATATAAGCTTCTGGCTGAAGATCTACTATCATTCCATCAGCTTTACTTGAATCAATATCTACTAAATAACTACTACAACAATCTATATCAAACTTCTTCTTTTTTGATTCAATATCAAAGATTGTATCGTTTGATATGTAATAAACGTTTTTTCTCCATTTGAGATTTGTTAAATTTTTAATCATAATGTTTAAGACATAAACTAACTATATGCTCCTAAATTTTCTCTATTAATTGTTTGTCCATTAATTGTAACTTCTTTAGAAGGAGCACCATTATCTACTTTTTTATTTAATAAATTACCTAATTTGTTCATAGCAAAGTTTCCAGCAGCTCCGATTATACTTTGAATCGTACTTGTTCTTTGTGCAGTTTCTTGCTATTTTAATTCTAGTTCTCTTTGTTCTTTTTCCTTCTACTACTTTAAAAGTTCAGGAAGTTTTAGCTAATAATTTAACCAGCTAGTAAAAGCTGTACCTCCCATAGCATTAGGATTCTAAATTTGATTTTGAATTTCTAATCCAAACTATCCTTTTTTAACTTTCTTACTAGCAGCTTTACTCATCTTAGGATTACTATCTAAAACATTAACTCCTGTTCTAAAAGCTCCTCCTTTCTTTAATCTAAATCTAAATTTTTGTCTATATTCTTCTATTAAAGCTTTTCTTTCTTTCCAAGCCTGTTTATATGCAGGAGTTCCTTTAGCGTGTTTAGATAATCTAAGTTCTATATTATGATGTCTTTTAGCAAATGTAGAATACTTACCTAAAACATTCCAATCTTCTGTATCCTAAGCAGCAGTTCTTGTACTTCTTCCAGAATAAGTATGTCTAAGATCTCCATCTTCATAAGTTTCATTATACTTTGCTTTTAACTACTAATTTTTAGAAGGAGTTTCTTTCTTTTCTTGATAACGTTCTTTAGCAGTCCTTTTCGGAGCTTTCTATTCAATCCTCTAAACAGAATTTAATTTTTTCTATAAAGGCTAAGCTTGTTTAGGATATCTTATGTCAATAGGATCAAATCCATCTAATTTTAATTCATAAGAAGGTCTTCCTGTAGGTAACTAAGCATTTATCTAATTTTCAGGATTCATTTTATTCCAATCCTAAACAGCAAGTTTCTCAGCTGGATTAGTTGGAGGATTTTTCATATTTCCTAGTTTAGTATCTCTTACACTCAATCCAGTTTCAGATATTGATTGAGTTCCAGATGTAGGAGTTACTTCATTACCTTTAATAAATCCTTTTCCGTAAGTAACATTATCAATATTTCTAGCATTTAGTATACTTTCTGCATTACTTTCAAACGATTTTAATATATTTTTATCACCAGTTCTAAAAAATTCCTTCCATTTTCCTATATTTTTTGTTACTATATCTTTAGCCATAGAAGGAAATTTATTAATTAATTCAAATAAATTCGGAGCTTCTTTTTCTATTATTTCAACTCCTTTATTCATTCTTCCAGGAAGAATAGTAGGAGTTCCTGTTTGTGGACCAAACTTAGCTCCTGGCTAAGGTCCTCCTTCTTTAGAACCGTAGAACAAAGCTAATGGACTATCAGAAGATCCGAATTTAGCAGCACCAAAGAAAGGCATAGATCCAATACCTTTACCAGTAGTATCTCTTCTTCTATCTACATTTGTTATTAATCCATACTAACCTTTTAGTATTCCTCCATCTTTATATACCTATCTTTTTAATTTAAATTCTTCTATAATACTTCCACCAAGACGATGTTTGAAGTGTCTTGCGTTGTCAGCAAACGTAGCTCTCTTTACTAAAGTAGGATTACCAGAAGCTTTAGCTTTTCTAATACATTCATCTGTTACTTTACCTCCGCAATAATCTGTGAACTTTCCTCTATTTTCTTTTTTAATATGGATTCCACTTCCTTTCTTTAAAAATTCTAATACATTCATTTTACCTCCTTGTTTCTTTTTGTATAAAAATGGGTGTGGTATAATTATCTCTCCGTTAACCACTTTAGCATCAATTCCTCCATACGGATTAACCCAATTATGAAAGGCTTCTAAAAATTCCTACTATGTAGCTTCTCCTGTTTTAGTTTTTTCTAATAAATCTGAAATAAATTTATTATCAATACTTTGACTATTAAATGTAGTAAATCCATCAGGAGAATATCTTAGATAATATGGACTATTTTCCCTGTTAGCCTATTTTAATAAAGCTAAATATGAATCAGTAGATAATCCGTCTTCCCTTCTTTTCCATTTTTCAGGATGCATTAACTAATTCCTAATATCTTCCCAAGTAGTACGTCCTGAACCAATAATATTCCCATTATTATCTTGTCTATATCCTTTTTTAGAAAGCTCTTTAAACTATCTTATTAAAGTAGCTCCTTTTGGTAACATTCCTTCATCTCCAGATAGATAAACACCAGGACGCAAACTCTATTGTACTCCACTCCAAAAATCTCGCATTATATTTTTACTTATTCTAGGAGATTGAGTTTCTATTAATGTTTTTTTAGCTAACTCCTATTCTGGTGTTTCCGTAATAAAATGTACAGCATCATTTTTTGGGGCTGTTAAAAATATTTTACTATAACCATGTCTACCAGATCCAGCAGAAGCTTCTCCTACCCTAATATTGAATTCTGGAGAAATATTAAACATCCTATAAGAGTTATAACCAATTCCAAAATTTCCATTTCCGTCTGTAACTAATTCATAAGTTCCTCCATTTGGCCTATTCCAGGCCCAAGATAATCTTCCACTAGAAGGAACTCCATCATCAATAAGCTATCTTAAGGCAGAAATATTTCCATTTGGAGATACCCATGATGGTTCAGCAGTTTCCATATTAATTGTGGGAAGTTGTCTATGCTAACCACTATTTATATACTGATTTAAATCTTCTAAAGCATCTTTCTAAAATCTATTTAAATTAGTTTTTTCATGTTTAGTTAATCCTAATTTTGTAACTAAATCTATTTTAGAAGGTCTTTCAAAAAATTTTAAAGAAGTTAATCCAGATTCATTCTATTTAACAACTGGCTAATATAATAAAGAAGTAGCTTGTGAAGTTATTGTAGGAACAGTTCCATTAAAAGAATTTTTAAAAGCATTGCCTACAAAATATCCTCTTCCCCAATTTCCTAATTGAGTAGTAGGAGCATATTTAGCAATATTCCATAATCCAGTTTTAGCTAAAGCTCCGATTCCATTTAATCCTACTCCTCCTACATAAAATGAAAGAAGAGGATCTGCTCCAGACATTCCAACAATTTGAGGTCTCTATTCATATTCATCTTTTTTACCTCTAAGTTTTTCTGATATAGTAACTTTTCTTTTAAGAGTAGGACGCATTTCCATTCTAGATTTTATTTCTTCTTCTTTTCTTTTTGCTTCCTATTCCTAATACTACTAAGCCTAAACTCCTTCTTCTCTATATCTATTTCCTCCAGAATTATTCATTCCAGGAACTCTAATAACTTGACTTTCAAGCTAAGCTATTTGTTCTGGAGTAAATTTTATTCTTAGTGGATCTCCAGCTGCAGTCTGCATCTTTCTAATCTATTTTTTATTCATATTTTATATAAAGTGTTAAATTTAAACTATTTATCTTATTCAAAAACTTGATTTTTGTATTTTTAAATATTATTTATTTTGACATCATTAAATGTATCAATACTTTAGAAAAGATAAAAATTATTTTAATTAAATGATAAAACAAATATGATTTTAGAATGGATTAAAAATGTGTGGGAGTTTATAAATAAAATCCATCCTGAAACAAGAAGTTTAATAATTATTATACTTTTTGGGTGGATGATGTACTCACAGATAACAACTGAAACTGCAAAGTAGATAGATGAAAAACACAAACAAGAAATTGTTAATAATAAAAGAGCTGAAAGATACTCTAGAGAAAAAGCTATTGATATTAATGAACAAGTTCAACAAATAGCTGAAATAGATTAGGACGCTTTTGATGTATTACTTTTAAATTATCATAATAATACTCAAAGTTTACAAGGTTACAAATATTTATATTTATCTTGTCTCACCGAAGCTCCGAGATCATTAGATACTCCTACTTTACAACAGTAGTGGAATAAATTAGACTATATATATTACGCAGACGAACTAGCAAAAATACACGGGCAAAGTTTTGTTAAATTTGAAAATATTGAAGATATGCAACATAATCTTCCAAAACTTTATAGATTAGTAAAAGCAAGCGAAACAAAAGCAGTTTCTTTCTTTACTATAGAAGGACACGATTCACAAATTGGATTAATTATTATATTTTATAATGACTCTAAGAAATATGACTATAAATATGCAGGAAGAATTTTACCACACATTTAGAAACTTGCTTTGTTGTTAGATTATGATAGAAGTAACAAATGAAAACAATTATATTAGGAACAGCTCATTTAAAAAGTACACCTGGAAAATGTTCTCCTGATGGAAAATTTAAAGAGTATGAATATTCTAGAGAAGTATGTAAGGCTATAAAACTAATTTTAAATAATTTAGGATATAAAGTTTTCATTGATATAGAAGATGATGATTTAAATGTTACACAATCTTAGGAATTATGTCTAAGATGTAAAGTTGTTAACGATTTATAGAAGATTTATGGGAATTGTATATACATTTCAATTCATGTGAATGCATCATCTTCTGATGGAAAGTGGCATAATGCTACTGGATGGGAAGCTTATACTTCTGTAGGAGTAACATCAGCAGATAGGTTAGTTAAATATTTATATGATGCTGCTGAAAATAATTTATTAGAAAAGAAGATAAGAAAAGACTTTTCAGATGGAGATTCTGATAAAGAATCCAATTTTTATGTTCTTAAACATACTTTATGTCCTGCTGTACTAACAGAAAATTTCTTTTAGGACAATAAAGAAGATGTTGAATTTTTAACAAGTCCATTAGGATTTCATTAGATAGTGAGAATTCATGTAGAGGGAATACTAAAATATATACAAGATAATTAAGTACAATATTTAAAATGTTATATGTTATATGGAATATGATAAAATTAATAAAGATGTAGGATTTATAGAGAGTACTCATACTTATAAAAATTTAAAAGACGATTCTATACAATATACGTCTGTTACTACAATGATTGGTAAATATGAACCTGAATTTGATAAAGAATTTGTCTCAAAATATAAAGCAATCGAAAGATTATTATCTCCTTCTGATTGGAAAAAAGAAAAAGGAGGTTTATGGAGATCTAAGAAAATACCTAAAGATTTTTTAGAAGTATATAATATATCAGAGAATGAACTTAATCAAGTTCAACAAGACATTCTCGATGAATGGGCTAAGATTAATAAAGATTCTTGCGAAAGAGGAACTAAAATTCATTCTCAATTGGAAAATTCATTCTATAAAGCTGGTTCCAATATTACTTTAAAAAAATTTGGAATTGGAGGTAAATTTGAATGTAAAAAGAATTATAATGACTTAGACTTGGAATATGGTATATATCCAGAATATTTAATTTATTATGATGATCCTAAATTAGATTTACATATTGCTGGACAAATTGATTTATTAGTTAAAAACAAAAATGATATTCACATCATTGACCACAAGAGTAATAAAAAAATCGACTTAAAAGGATTTTATAATAGTTCTACTAGAACAACAGAAAAACTAAAATATCCTTTAACAAACTTAGATAATTGTAATTTTAATGTTTATCAACTTCAATTATCTACTTATGCTTGGATAATTCAAAAAATTAATCCAAAGTTTGTTATTAAAAGTTTAACTCTTAATCACTATGATCATGATGGAAATAATACACTTTATCCATGTTCATATTTAAAAGATGATGTAGAAAAAATGTTAAAGCATTTTGCTAAACAACAAAAATTAGAAAAACAAAAACAAAAGTATGCACGTATAGAATATTGATGAAAGACAAAGGATATGTAATGAATGTCCTATTTATAATCCCGGAAAAGGAATTTGTAATCCTAAATTATGGGTTAATCCAGATACTAATGAAGTAAGTACACATGCTAAAACAGGATTTATCCAAGGATGTGGATGTATATTAGCAAGTAAGATAAAGAATTTATCTAATCATTGTGTTGCAGGGAAATGGTAATGACTCTCTTTAAAAAATTACGAAATATAATAATAGGTAACTGGAGAAACTTAACTGGTTACACATCAGATGAAACTAAACGTAGAAGATAGATATGTAATAAATGTGATTCAAATATAGGATTTGCTGGAATAAGATATTGTGAACAATGTGGTTGTCCAATAAAATCTAAGACTACAGTTGAATCAGAAAAATGTTTAATGAATAAATGGTAATATGGAACAAAGACCTATTTTAAGTGAGAAAGAAAAAATAGCATTGATGAATGCTGGAGATAGTACAAGTAGGATAATGACCTTAGATGGAACTACTGCAGATGATGTAATTCAACAAAGACGTACTAAAGAATTTAATAAGCAAGTTGATGCTTATGTTGAAAAATTAAACGAACATTCAGCTAATTTAGAGGAATATTCAAAACAAATAGCAGAGAATGTTGAATCAATAGAAATAATGCCTATCGGTCCATATATAATGGTTAAGTTGTTTGATGAAAATCCATTCCAAAGAATTGTAAGAGACGATAAATCAGGATTAATTCTTGACTTAGGTGGACAGAAACCTCAATATAAGAATACTGATAACGGACAAATAGAAGAAGAAGAGAACTTTATAAAAGTTGGAGTAGTACAAGAAGTAGGTCCAGAATGTAAATATATACAACCTGGAGATACTATCTTTACAACTAAACCATCTTTAGTTCCAATTCCTTTCTATAAACAAAACTTATATCAAGTTGCTGAAAATAGAGTTATGGCAGTAGTTAATGAAGGACTTACAGAAAGATTTAAAAATTTAAAGAAATGATGAATGACGAGAAAATATACTTCTCTCCTGGTTAGAGAGTAATCTTAAAATAGGAGATTGATTACAAACCTATAATGGTTGTATAGAAAGTAGAAAGAAATATTATTAGAAATAGAGAAGGTAATGATTTACTTAGAGGGATCAAATGTCGTTGGTTTACAAAAGATGGATTCTTATAGGAAGCAGTCTTCTCTACTAAAGATTTAAAATTAATTGATTAACTACTATGGATGAAAATAAATTAATGATACAGTTCCTTTCTGAAGAATTAGGAACAAATGATCCAAAGAAAATTTAGAACTATTTAAAAGGATTAGATGAATCTAAACAAAAAGCTTTAGCACAAAAATACCAATAGTGGAAAGAAGCTAAGAAAAAGAAATAGGCTACTAAAGCAGCTCATGGTGCTAAATTAGATTATATAAAATCACTTAAACATATTTGTCCAGAAGGAGAAGAACTTGTTTATTTTAAACAAGGAGGTTCTGTAAAATGTGGTTGTGTAGGAAAGAAGTTAGAAGAAGGAGCTAAAGTTAAAAAGGCTTCTACTGGAGCTGTTACTAGATTTAAAGAAGGAAAGAAAGTATCAAATAATGATTCTACAAAAATTGTAAATGCTATAGGTACTATCACTGGAACTAAATCTGGATTTGATAGAGCAGCTAAAGAGAAAAAAGAAAAAGAAAGAAAGCCAGTAACTAATGTTGCAACTTAGGATAAGAATCCTGGTTCTACTAAACAACCTATGCTAGAAGCTCTAGAAAGACAACACCATAAGAATAATTATAAAAATTTATAGAGTGGTGGAGCAGTAGCCAAATTTAAATCTGCTAAATGTGGTTCTAAAATGAAGAAAAAATAATTAGTTAAATAAATATGTAATATGAATATATGGGATTATGATTAGAAAACTGGAAAAGCAGTATTAGTTACTGCTGATTTAGTTTTAATTGATGAATTTAAAAAACTATTAGAACCCTCAAGAAATAAATGTAAAGAAGATTCTTCTGGATTAAATCATATCCGAGCAGATAAAGAATTTACTTATATTTATCTTGCTATTGATTGGAAATCTCCTTATAGTGGATTTTCTAATTAGGAAAAACACGAAGCAGCTTTATAGGATGCAGAATTAACTGAAGAAGAATGGAACGATCCCACATTTAGAGCTGCTTGTCGAAAATATGTTGCTTTGTAGGATTCTAATAGATATGTAAGATTATTACACGCAAGTTAGGAAGTAACTGATAAAATTATAGATTACTTTGAAAACTTAGATTTAAATGCTACAGACGATTAGGGTAAACCTTTAGTTAAAATTGCAGATATTCAAAAAGCAATGGATTAGTCAGTTAAGTAGATTGAATCTTTAAAATAGATTGAAGCTCTTGTTAAGAAAGAACTTACCGAACAAAGCTAGATTCGTGGTGGTGCTGTTGAAGGATTTATGCCTGATGTATAATGGAAGAAATTAAAAAGAAAAGAGGAAGACCTCGCAAAAACCCAGAACCAGAAATTCCCAAAGAAATAAAATCCATTATAGAAGAGGTTTAGGAAAAACAAGATGAACTTCAACAGCAAATAGAAGAACTTCCTAAAGAGCCTATTCATAAAGAAGGAGAATGGGATGTCAAAATAGGAGATCCTATTCCTTATTTTGATAAAAGGCTTTCTTACGAATTAACTGGTTATAGACCTATTACAGAAACAGAAGGATTAGATTTTGATCCATCTTGGTTTACAGAAGCTCGTGAAACATTCTTAAAAACCGAAAGATATTGTTCTTACTATCCTGGCTCTAAAATGTATAGAGATTTCTGGAATGAAGAATATAGACGATGTAAAAATGGAATGACAATAAATGGATATACCATTACTGGATTTAATTATTATTTCTTAAACTACTATCAATTACCTAGTACAGAACAAGAAAAGGCTGGTGATAGTCGTACTGTTATATTTCCTAAGTTCTTTGTATATCAATATGAATTCTTTCATTACTTTGAATTATGTAGAAGTCTTAGAAAGAATGTTGCTATAATGAAAAATCGTGGATGTGGAGCAAGTGAAATGAATGCTTCTATATTTGACTGTTTCTTTAACTGTTTTAGAAATAGCATATGTCTTCTTACAGCATTTGATGGTAATTATGTTACTAAGACTCTTGATAAAATATGGAATGGAATATCGTTTACTGATGATAATACTCAAGGTGGAATGTTGAAACTTAGACAAGTTGTTAATACTGCTACTAAAAAACGTTCTACTTATTATAAAGTAGTAAATGGTTAGAAAATTGAAACTGGTTTTAATTCTCAAATTGAAGGTATTATTGTTGATAAAGATAGAAAGATGAGAGGAGATCGTGTTCAAATGTTATTCCTTGAAGAGGCTGGATCTAATCCAATTCTTGAAACTTCTTTTATTAAAGCTGAAGAACTTGTTACTGTTGGTGGTAATAAGGTAGGTGTAATAGTAGCAGCTGGAACAGGTGGAGATGAAGGTCCGGCATTAGCAGGACTTAATAAAGTATATTATAATCCTTCTGATTTCTTAGTTTTACCTTTTCATCATAATTATACAGAAACAGGTGAATGGGTTGAGACTGCATATTTTATGCCTGCATATATAACTATGAATAAAAAAGAATATGTAGGAAGTAGAGGTGAATATATATTAAAAAAGTAGAAAGAATATTATATTGAAAGAAGAAATAGTATTAAAGATCCACAAACACTTCTTAAACATAAAGCAGAGCAATGTTTTACAGCTGAAGAAGCATTTGCTGCTGAAGGTGTTAATAAATTCAATAAACTTAAAATTGCAGACTAGATTATTCGATTAAGAATAACTAAGAATAAACCTACAATACAAAGAGGTTATATGCAATTCATCTTTAAAGGTTCAAGTAGAGAAAGAAGTGATATAACTGGAGTAAGATTTGTACCTAATCCAAATGGATCTGTTTTTATATTGCAACCTCCTTTATGGGAAATGACTAATCAAAAAGAACCAGGAGAATCTATAGAAGAATACGAAGAAAGAAGAAATCAAGATGAATTTGTTACTGAAAAAATAAATAATCTTTATGTTGGAGGAATTGATGGAATTGATATAGGACAGACTGAAACATCTGACTAGACTAGAGATCCTTCTAAATTCTGTACTGTAATCAAAAGAAGAATATATGGATTAAAAGAACCTACTTATGTTGCTTATTATTTAGATAGACCTAATGATGTAAGAGATGCTTATATTCAAACTATAGGTCTATTAATGTGGTATAATTGTCAAGCAAATCTTGAAGCTACTCGTATGTCTGTACTTACATATGCTAGAGATAATAAATTTATGCAATATTTTATGAAACGTCCTAGAGTATGTAGTGGAGACATAAATAAAAGAAAACTAAATAATAATTAGTATGGAACAACAGCTACAACAGCTATGATTGATCACCAAACTGATTTGATAAGAGATTATATTGAAGATTATTGTCATAATATATGGTTTTTAGAGATGTTAGATCAATTAAATAAATATACTGATGAAAATAAAGGTAAATTTGATATTGTAGCAGCTATGGCAATGGCAGAAGTAGGTGATGAAGAATTAAGAGATATAGTTCCTAAGAAATAGGAGGTTGTATCTCAAGAGTTTTAGGATATAGGTTACTATATTGATGAACATGGACATAGAAGATTTGGAATTATTCCAAAACAAAATAATTAGACAAGAGCATCATGGAATCTACATGATGGAAATGAAACTATAATAAGTAATCCAAGGTATAGATGAATAATATGGAGAAAGCCATCTACGATATTATTGAAAAACGTTATAAGCGTAAATTTGTAGGTGACATTAAAGTGACTAAATTAGGGAAGGGTTGGGCAGGTTATAAAGTTGTTCTATATAGAGAACATTCTGCCATACCTTTAATATCAATATCTGCTGATTTAGAAGCAGAAGATTTTTTAAAATATGTTGAACAAGAACTAATATCCAGATAGTTACATAAAGTTCAATCTTTCACTGGAGTAAAAAAAGAACTAGAGGATGAAGTACGAAGAACTTGTTGACAGAACTATTAATGAACTTGTTTATGATAAAGTAAAGTTACAAAAGGCGTATAATTATTATAATTGTAAACGAGATAAGGAGTAGTTTAAGTATTTAGAAGATAATTTTGGAATTGGATAGCCAACAGCGGTTGAGTTTATTCCTTTAATTAGGAAGCATGTTGATGCATTAGTAGGAGAATATCTAGATGTTCCAATTCTACCAAAAGTATCTTGTAAAGATAAAGAGACTATTAATAATATATTTAGAGAAAAACAACTGAAAATTGCTTCCGAATGTTATAATCTCCTACAATCAAATCTCAAAAATAATCTCTTACGAATTCTTGGAAGTAAAGATATGGTTGATCTAAATATAAAAGAATAGTTGGATAAAGTAGTAGAAGATATTAATGAAAATTTCATTTCGGAATACGAAATTGCTGGACAAAATATAATAGAATATATTATATAGTCTAGAAATACTGATCTTATAACTAAACTAAAATAGTTATTTGTTGACTTGCTTGTAACTGGGTTTACCTTTTACAAAGTTCTTCCTTCTCCCTCTGGGAATAATATTCAAATTAAATGTTTAAATCCATTAAACGTTTTTCCAGAATTAAACTATGAATCTCCATACATTAATGAATGTAAAAGAGTAGTAGTTAGATATTATTTAACTAGAGATGAAATATTAAATATATATGGAAAAGAGTTATCTAAAGATGATAAATCTAAGATAGATGAATTGTGGAAAGACTATAGAGAGAATTCTGGATCATACTATGTTAGAAGTAAGACTACTACTTTAGGTACTCCAGCTACTGATGGAATTCTAGCAGGTGAAGAAGTTGTGCCTGGATATCCAGGGGAATCCTATAGAATGTATAATAATAGTGTTATCCCAGTATATGAAATTGAATGGATAGAAACAGATAAAAAAGGAATAGAACAACGTTATAGTGCAGTAAAAATAGGACAAGAGATTTATATCATTAGAGGTAAAGACGAAAATGTTATAAGAACTAAAGATGCTCCAGATAAAGCCACTCTTAGTATAAATGGAGTATGGTTTAATAATAGAGGTTCAGAACCTTATTCTATGGTTATAAATTGTATGGTATTGCAGGATAAATATGATGTATTACACTTCTATCGTGATAATCTTATTGCTTCTTCTGGTACAGTTGGAGATTTTATTAATTTACCAACATTACCTACAATCTTAGGTAGTAATCTATCTGAAAGATTAATGAAGTGGAAAGCTTATAAAAAAGAAGGTATTGCTTTAATGGATACTTCTCAGGAAGGACAATTAAATACAGGACAAGCTCCATTAAATACTCTTGTCAATGGATATGATGATACAATTAAAGCTGATGCTGTATAGGCTATCCAATTAGCAATTGATTCTATTGAATAGACAGCATCTTCAATTACTGGAGTATTTAGAGAGCGTTTAAATGGAATACAACAACGTGATGCCGTAACTAATGTTAAAACAGGAATTAATAATTCATTTACTATTACAAAACAATGGCACTTCTAGATGGATTTAGTTACAAGAGAAATTTTATTAGATTCATTAAATTGTGCTAAAATAGTTTATAGTAAAGGATTAACTGGAACATTAATTCTTGGAAATAAATTATAGAGGTTATTTACAGCATTACCTAAATATTTTACTGTTACTGATTTTGATATACATATTATTACCTCTACTGAGATAATAAAAGAAATGGAACAAATAAAAGCTATTGTTCCAGAATTTATAAAAGGAGGAATTGTTCCTGCAGATATATTAATGGATATAATGACAGCTAAAAGTCTTACTGAAATGAAAGCTGACGTTAAAAAAGCCATTAAGAAACAAAAAGAAGAGAATGGATAGCTACAATAGCTTACTCAATAGGTCGAAGAATTACAGAGTAATTTATAGCAAGCATAGTAGCAACTTCAATAGGCTCAATCTAAAATTGAATAGCTTAATGAATCCAAACTTCAAATTGAAAGAGAAAAGATTCAACTTCAGTATAAAATTGATGACTTTAAAAATAAAACTGATAGAACATTTAAAGAAAGTCAAGCTGAAAATGATACTAAACGTACTGAAATTGAACTTATGTAGTTATATGATGGAAATCCTTATAATGATGAAGTTAAAAACATATGAAAATTTTAAATGATGGTGTAACTTTTTTTGAGAATAATCCTACTATATAGACTGATGTACTTGGAAATATTATTATAATGGATGATATAATATATCCAATTAAAGGTATGTCTAAAGACGATTGCTTTTCTATATATGTTGTACAAAAGAATACAAGTGCTACATCTAGAGTAATTTATTATTAGATAGGCAATCCCGGAGAAACTTTTACTCTTCCAGCTACTGATGGATATATAACTTTCTGTCATATAGTACTTCCAAATAAAGATTTTTTCGACTCTCATCCAGGATAGTTTACATATTATTCTGATGGAGTTGGAAAAATTTACAATAGTCAAAACGAAGAAGTAGAAGTTTAGCTTATTGTAGAAGTTAATGATTCTACTTTAATTAGACATATGCATAACTTCTTTTCTGTATTTCATTTAAGAAAGTGTTATGTATCTTTATGTTAGAAGATATTTAAAGATAGAGCATTTGATAGATGCTTTAATAATAAAATAGACTCATAGTTAATTTTAAAAAGAGATTTAGTTTGGGCAGCACTGAATGTTATTCAGTATATGATAGATTTTAATCAACTTGCGGAAGCACAAAGATTATTAGAACGCATCAATGGATGTAATGGACTATGCTCTAGTGAAGATACTGGAGATAAAGGATGTGGTTGTGAATAATGAGTTGCTGTAAATGTTGTTCTCCAATAATTCCAATTTTTGAGTTTGATATAAGTAATGATATATTTATTTCAAATACAAAGGACGTAAATTTGCCTATTGTACCAGAAACAGATATAGACTTGCTTAAAGACAAAATAATTTGTGAGTATAAACTAATAATTAGTAAATTGGAGCAAGGTCATAAACCAGATTTGGAGTTTCTCTTGGAAGAAATTTCAGCAGTTGATTTAGAAAAAGAATTAGATAATCGAGAATTTGTTATTCAATATTACTTAAATAATAATTAATATTATGGAAAGAGAACATACTGTCAGTATGTCAGTAACCAATGGAGCTGAGTGTATATGTAATCCGGAGATTCTTTTAGGAACTGTTTTTGGATTATGGAATATGGAACAGCAAAGAGCTCCAAGAGGAACATTATTAGATTTAAATGCTGCCTGGGAATTATTCTTAAGTAAAAAAGAATTAGTAAATGATTTAAGATTTGACGAAGAATATCATCACCAACATGAGGTTATTGATGGAGTAGTATACGAAGATGGAGATACTACTTATACCTTAATGGATGCTGATGGTAATAAAACAAATGCTACATTTACTATTAAAGCTAATAAGGGTCCTGTAGAACATATAGAATGGGAACAAGGAAATCTTATTTTATATTATACAAAGACAAGACCGCTTACTACTGAAGATACCAATTCAGGAGTTCCTATTCATTATGTATATGATAATAATGAATAGCCTGTAATAGACTCTGATACTGGGCAACCTCTTGTTTATGATTATGTAAAGATTCCAGTAATTGAAATTTTTGATAATCATGAAACACACAAATTGTTTCCTTGGTTTGCTGACGATCAACATACCATAAGATTAAGATAGAGTCTTGATGGAGATGTTAATTAGAGTCATCTTGGTGATTTTGCAGTAACTAGTGATAGTGAAGTTTTTATAGCTAAAGAAAGACACGCTGAAAATTAGAATAATGTTTTAGTTAGTTTATAGAGTCTTTATGAATAGTTAAAAACAGACTTGGGTATTACTCCAAGTTATACAACAACTAATGATTATTCTGATACTGAAGGTAATTCAACACATCAAAGAGCAACAGGAAGTAATATAGGAACTGTATTAAATACGTCCGATAAAACTTCAATAATTGCTGCTATTAATGAAAATAAAAATAGAGTAGATAAAACTCATAAGTTAATTAACGCTACTGATTCAAGTACTTAGAATGAATTACTTGAATTCTGTGAATATATCCTTGAACATAAAACTAATTGGACAAATAATACTAGAAATTTACTAGAAGCATTAAACTGGATATAGGATAATGAAATTGGTGATTTTATAGATGATATTAATATTCAAGATGCAGATACTATTACAGAAGCATTAAATATTATATTTGATGAAGCAGAAGATAATAAAGAAAGAATAGGATTTGCTAATGATCAATGGATAGAACTAAATACTGATAGTAACTCTAACTTAACTGAAGCAATTAATGAAGTAGATGAACACAATAATGCTTTAGCTGATATAATAGATGTTAGAGAAAGACGTGATTAGGTTAATAGAAGAACTTATTACGAAAATTCAGAGTTAAATGCAATTACTAAAGGAAGACTTAGACCAACACAACCTAATAAAAATAATACTACTATTGTTGAAGATATAAATGAACTTCAATCATAGATAGGAAATCTTGATTAGGGTAGAAGTGGAATTAGTGCTTGGCCTGAATTAACTACTACTAATAAGAATACTATTGTAGAAGCAATTAATGAAGTAGATTTACATGCTGATAACAACGATGCTTTAATAGGAGCTTAGTATTCTAAAAATAGTTCTGGAGAAAAAACTGGAGATATAACTAATCTTTAGACAGAAAGTAAAGGTACTTTAGTAGATGCTATTAACGAATTAAATTCTAATATT
The DNA here is from genome assembly GCA_902780585.1 of uncultured Erysipelotrichaceae bacterium. Classification (GTDB taxonomy): domain Bacteria; phylum Bacillota_I; class Bacilli_A; order RF39; family UBA660; genus UBA3789. The sequence continues at coordinate 24,017 of CACZGA010000004.1, forward strand.
GGAGAACTAGGAAATCTAGATTCAGAAGATTAGTCTAGTATAGTAGATTCAATTAATGAAGTAATTGAAAAATCTCCAATTGTATATGAAGATCCTACAGATCCAGATAGTGGTATTAAACTTAAAGATCAATAGAATACTGCTGGATAGAAATCTTTAGTTGTAGGTGAAAACAATACTGCTGCTAAATATTCAATTGTAGGAGGACAAAATAATAATTCAATCGGAAATCATAGTATTGTTACTGGAAAAAATAACGTTTCTAGAAAACAATATTCTCAAGTATCCGGTGAATCAAATACTAATAAAGGATCTTATAATAATCTCTTTGGTAGAGGTAATATATTAGATGGAGATAATAATATTCTTAACGGAGTCAATAATGATGCTGAAACTAATGGTTCATTAATTATTGGTGATGGCAATACAGTAGATGCTGATAATGTTGCAGTATTAGGAGATTCTAATAATGTTACTGGAGACGATGCAAACGCTTTAGGTTCAAGTAATGTAATAAATGGAAGAAACTCAACAACAATAGGAAAACAAAATGTTGTAAATAAAGATACTACAGCTATTGGTATTAATAATGAGTCCAGAGGAGAATAGAATTTTGTTGCTGGAAAAGATAACTTTACAAATGGAAATAGCAACGTATCTCTTGGTAATATTATAAACGTTGAAGGAAATAAAAACTTTATAATCGGTGAAAATCAATCTATTGAAGGAGATGAAAATATAATTGTTGGAAATTCTCAAAAATCTTATGAAGTAGATAATGCAATAATTATAGGAGAAATTAATACTCCACATGATGATTCAACGCATATAGGTAGAGATATTTATATTTAGACTCATGATACTGAATCTAAATTACAATCTCTTATTTTTGTTGATTTAAATGATTGGTGTAAATCAAATAATTCTTCTGTTCTTAATGGAGAAAAATTCCTTGATTCTATACATCTAGTAAGTGCATTAAAGACTTATCTTAATAGAGGATATACTGATAATGCTATTATTAGATTTAAGATGCAAGATGATAATGAAAATGGATTTATAATAGTTCAAGGAAAGTCAAAGAGAATCTATGCAAATGGAACTTGGTATTTCTCTGATAATGTTGAAAATGGTTGGAGTAGACATGAGGGTACTTATCTTAAAGTAATAAGAAAAGATACTGTAGATGGATTAGGTCGTACTGTAACTAAGTATTATCTTGCATTTAAAGATCAGTTATCTACTGAAGATATTGTTGATACAACAGGTGCTCAACGTTGTAATTCTGAAGATTATAGGGATATAAATTTAACACATGCTTATGGTGCTGTAGATTTTGACGATTTTGATGTTGCTTTAGGATTAAGCGATAAACTAAGAAATAAGGTGGATAAATCTGCAAAAGTAATTACTAAATACCATAATGCAAATGGAACAATAATCCAAAAAGAGTAGAATTTTATAGATCCTAATAATCCAAATCTTTCTGGAAATATTATTCTTGACTTAGAAAATGACTTTGGATTTAATCCAGATACTTATCAATTAAGAATAGAAAAAGGAGAACCTAATGGATATGTTCCACTTAATTCTGGAGGACTTGTTGATTCACAATATCTTCCTTCTTATATTGATAATGTTATAGAGGTTTGGGCAGAATACAATATTGATAATACTACTGGAGCTGCATGTGATATACACTTATATGAAATAGTTGCAGGAGATAAAGGACAAGAAATACTTCAAGGAAATTCTGCAACAATTTATGTTGAGGCTAATCCTTCTTCTTAGAGAAGATTTGCTACTCAATTTAGATGGACAGGAACTCAATTTATAGCAATAGGATTTTCTAATCTTGTCATAGGAGAGGTTACTGGATCGGCATATGATGGAGGTAAAGGAAAACGATTAAAGGATGATTTTGATGATCATATTAAGAGTGGAACTACTACAGTTTCTGTAGAAGGACCTGTAGGAGTTTATAGTCAAGTAACATACAATCCTAATCCTCACCACGTTACTCCAGAACAAATGTCTGTTAGTGTTAATGATCCTAATGATCCTACCAACTATAATTTAGATTCAATATTCATACGTACTTATAATGTAGCAGATGCTATACAATTATTATTTAATAGAATGAATTCTGTTGAGGATTCTGCTGATGCATTAAGTGCTATAGTAGGAACAACATCAGAAATAAATTAGCTAAATAATAAGACAGTAACTGAAGTATTGCTTGAAACTAAACAAGATTTAGAAACGTTAAATGATACAGTAGGAACAGCTGCAGAAATAAGTCAGTTAGGTAATGATACAGTAGTTGGAGTATTACTTGACACTAAAAATACAATAGACTCACTTATTCCAGAAACTTCAGAAGATATTCAAGACATTGTTAATGATAATTTATTATTCTATGGCGAAGAGTGATTATGATTTTTCTGAAGTATTAATTAGTCCTAGAGAACCTTACGATAAAAAAACTATTTGGATACATCCTACAGATGATGATATCCAAATAAAAGTTTTTCACAAAGGATGGAAAGTAGTATCTAGGACTAAAGATATTGGCCTTTCTAATGAAGCTAAAAGTTAGGTAGAAAAAATCAATCTAGATTTTAAAAACCTTATAATGGAAATTCTTAAAAAACAATTTGGAAGAATTTCTTCTAATAATAACATCATATACGAAAGACAAAAATCGTTAGAGGAAAAAATAAAAGAACTAGAATACAAGTTCGATAAATTGAATAAGAAATATTCTACGCTTAGAAATAATGAATGAAGAAAAATATTATATTGATAGAGACGGATTAATTGCTTTAATATAGAATATTTCTAATTCTATTATTTAGCATACTTCTGGAGAAATTACCTTTACAGAAGAGACTGATCCTAATACACAAGATACAGTTAAATCCGTAGATAGTCCTAATAATTTTCCTACTGTAAAAGCTGTTACAGATTATGTTGAAGGTATTGATTTTAAGACCATAAATGGACAATCAATAGTAGGAAATGGTGACATTGAAGTAAGTACTGAAGAATATTCGTTAGCAGACGAAGATACTGACGGATTAATGTCAAAAGAAGATTATTCAGCTCTTGATACTATTAAAAATGAAACGCTTCCTGCAATTAGAGAAGATATTAATTCAATTCTTCAAGTATTAGATGGAAGTGTAGATCCTTAGGAAATTTAGGAAATAATTGATAAATATAATCAAATATCTGAATTTATTGAAGGATTAGACAATAATGATGTAACACAAGTTTTATCTGATTTATCAAATGACATATCTTCATTATAGGACGATATAAGTTCGATATAGAATGATATAAGTTCAATATAGGGTGATATAACTTCATTATAGGGAGATGTTGGTGATATAAATCAAGACATAGTTTCTGTATAGGGAGATATAACATCATTACAAGGAGATGTTGGAGAAATAGGTCAAGAAGTAACCTACTTACAGGGAGATGTAAGAGATATAAATTAGAGTATAGAAGGATTAGATCAAAGAATTACTAGTTTAGAAGAAAATCCAGCAGTTCCTGATAATCTCTTAGACCACGTTGTTCTTACTTAGGCCGAATATGATAGTTTACAAGAATATGATGAAGATACTTTATATTTAATATTAGAAGATGAAGATTGGGGATTTGGTGATGATTTCCCTGTTATTTTAACTTAATAATTTTATTTTATGCAAAAACATTATACATATTCAGCAAAAGCTGAAGGAGATCCGTTAACTCATACAGAGTGGAATAATCTTGCTCAAGATGTAGATGCAGCAGTAGAAGCAATTAATCAGGGTGCAAGTGGAGTTGTTAGTGTAACAGACGAAACTGAATCAGGTGGAGATCCTACAGTAGGTGTTTCTATTGCTTCAGGTGTACAACAAATTGGTTCTCCTAAAGTAATAGAACTTACAAAAAAGAAGAAAGGAGTAAACACTACAATTACTTCTGAAAATAATATTAATATAGAACCAAGAGAAAGTGTTAGTGATACAAAAGGAGGTAATATTTCTTTTAAACCTGGAGATGATATTGAATTTTGCTCTCATCATAGATTAGCAGCAAATCAAGATGAAGTTTCTATAAAAATTATTGATGGAGATGATAATCCTGTAAAACTTCAGTTAAATGCTGCAGAAATGACTCTTACCACGAAAGATAAGACAGGAAATGATGCTAATGTATTTGATATTAATGTAAATTCTGGAAAGAATACAAAAGGATATTTAAAAGTACGTGCTCAAGCTATTGATTTAAGATGCGAAGAACATGGTGGAATAGCTCTATAGCCTAAAGGTACAGATGGATAGGGAAATGAAAACAAAATTAAGTTTGAACACGGTGGTGGTGATGGACTTGAATTTGGAACATTTAATACAGAAAAAACTTCTATCTTTACTGATGAATATAGATTTAATAAGAAAGGAGATATTTATCTTTCTACAAGAACAAAAGTTCTTTCTGATAAAGTAGATGCACTTGATGGAACAACAACATATAAATATGTAAAAGCAAATGATGACTTCTATGATAATATTGATTTAAATGATCCAACATGTACATGGTAGGATATTCTAACATTTATTGCATGGGCAAAAGATAATGCAGAAGGACCATTTACATTAGATTACTTAGTTAATAGTCAATTACCTTCAGATGGTTATGTATTACTTACTGATTCTATGATAGGAAATAACATATCTAACTTCGTAGATAGTATTACTGGACTAACTGTAGAACATGAAGGAACTAATGTATAGCTTACAAGAGATCGTTCATATCCTTCATCTCCTACACAGAATGGACAAATGGCAATGTATGAATTGTATTTCAAAAATTCTTCTGATTCAAGTCAATAGTCTTCTATGCTTTCATTTTCATATGCTTCTGGAAAAATTAAAATCATTCCATACTTAGATGGAGGATATTATGATCAAGATAATGTAATGTCAATTGCAATATCATCAACAGCTCCTTAATAATTATGATACGCATAAATAATAAAGATATAATAAATGTATATATAGGTTCTAAATCAATAAAAGCTATATATAAACAAGATAAATTAGTTTGGGGTAAAACGAAAGAACTTCTTTCTTGTTTCTCTAATGGATATTGGATCGATATATATCCATGGCTGGATAGTCAAATTTGGTCTGATTAAAAATAATAAAATATGGCAAAAAAAGTTTAGTCTACATATAATGAGAAGATTAACGAATTTGTTGATTGGGTAACTGGAAATAATAGTCTTACTGGAGGAAATGATACTGGAAACTTACCTGTATCAGGAGGAAGAATTAGAGAATTACTTTAGAGTAAAGTAAAACGTCCCGTTCATGTAGAAAGATATAAGGATGAACACTTATATAGAATTTTTAGTAGTGAGGATGCGAAAGAAGCTTGGGAGAGAACAAAGGACGATAGTCTTGTAATCGCAAGCTTCGTAGCTCCTTCAGAATATGCTATAAATATTACTTTAAGAAGTAAATAGCATGTTTATATGAGATATGGTGTTGATGGACAAGACGGATCTGTAATAAGATATACTTGGGAAACAGCTAACGATAAAGGAAATGTATTCTCTGAAAATGTATCCGTTACTTATACAAATACTACAACAGGAGAAAGTTTTTCTGAAATAATATCTCCAAATCCAGATGAAGATGAAAATCTAGTAGAAAAAGATATAAGTAAATATCTTTAGTTAGGAAACAATAACATAAGTATTAATTTTAAAGGTATTACAACTGGAGCAGAAGCTAAAATAGATATTAATATAACTACAATCTAGTTTACTATTGATACTTCATTAAAATATACTAATTTATAGAGAAATGGAGATCCATTATCATTTAATTTGTATGCAAATCGTAATATAACTGGACCTTTAACATTTAGGTCAAGAAGAATATATTATGGAACTAATGATTTCGATGATAGTACTTATGTTACAGAAGTAATAGATTCTTCTAAGAATATATCATTATCACAAGAAAATTCTTTAAATCCTAGTGATAGTTATAGTGAAACAGGAGAAGCTTCTATAGTAAATCTTAAATCTAGAATACATAGTATTTAGGTTTGGGGATAGATGGAAATAGATGACAAAATATTCCATAGTAATCTATTATATTACTTAATAGCTACTGGACTAGGAGATGGAGAAACTGTTGGAAGAAATCCAGATGGAGTTGTCATCAAATATGAATTTAATAATAAAATAGACTTTTTGAACCCAGGAGAATTTAGTATGTCTGCTACTTAGTATGAAGCTATAGAATTCGATTGGGCTTATATAAGATATATAGATCTTACTTAGGGAAATGTTTCATGGTTCTTGAGAGAAGTTGATATAGAAAATCCGTTGAATGTATCTAATACATTTATAAATACTTATCAATGTTCTCCTAATCAACAAGCTCCTAAGTTTACTTATATTCCAACAATTTATACAGAACCTACTAAGAAAACATATTTAGTTGCTTGTATAGATAATAATAATAATCAAGTTATCGATATTAACGAAAGAGAAATAATAGCAATTCCTATTACTATTGCTGAAAGTACTCTTGGTATATCTGAAACAACAGGAGCTAATTTAACATTAAAATTATCTGCTTTTGGAAAATAGAATTTTGGTTTGAGTGCAGAAAGTTGGGAATATGGAGATTACTATACAACATTTAATGGATTTAAATGGAACGATGCCAGTGGATGGTATAATAATAGTTTGCGTACATCTGGAACTAATTAGTTCGCATCTATAAACTTTAATCCTTTCAGTAATGTTGATATTGATGCAGAAAATAATGGTCTTACAATAGAAATAGATTTTGAATCTGAATATGTTTCATCTAATAACGATGAACTTATAAGAATTGGAAGTAATATTTCAAGTGAACCTCATATAAGTATTTATCCTAATAAAGCACAATTATTTATACAAGGAAATGCAATTATTACTACTAACTATAAAGCTAATGAAAGAGTTAAACTTGCATTTATAGTTGAACCAAGACTTGGAGTAAGTGATGAACTTAAGAACGTAATATTTATTGTAAATAATGGTATATGTGAAAGAGCAGCTGGATGGAAGGACTACGAACCTTCAGCATTTGTGTCCAACTCTGGATCCATTAAAATAGGTGGAACAAATTCAGGAGTAAAGGTCTATGGAATAAGATGTTATTCTACTGCAATAACTATATTAGATGCTTATAATAATTACGTTTATGATAGTGATAATAAGGGAGAAATTGTATCAAATAATAATATCTACACAGCTGGATTAATTGATATACAAAAATGTCGTAGTAAAGGAGATGTTATTATAATTAAAGGAAATCTTTCTAAGGTATTAGATAGAAAAACTACAAAGAATGGATCAAATACCGACTGTGATATAGAAAGAATTTGTATAAAAGATCCTTCTAAGAACTTTACTGTTACTCACGGAAGAATCAGAAAACATGGTTAGTCTACTCTTAATTATCCTTTAACATCTTATAAATTATGGACTTGGTCATCAATAGATGATGTACATCCATCTATGACGATTGATGCTTCTAATGATATTCCATTTACTAAGAATAGATATTAGATGAAAAATAATTCTATTCCTTCTAATAAATTCGTTCTTCAAGCAAACTATGCTGACTCTTCTGGAGTACATAATGGAGGTTTTGAAAGACTTATTCAAGACACTTGGTATAATGCTAAATTTAAAGTAGGAAATACTGATGAATATAAACTAAGAACTTCTCCTCAGTTATTTAGTTCTAACCAAGTTATATCCTTACAAGAAGGAGATACAACTTCAGATTAGGCTGTTATAAATTTATTTAGAGGATATAATGAATAGGGTAATCAATGGAAAGATTACTTCGGAGATGTTAAATTCCCATATACTATAAGAAATTCTCCAGATTCATTCCCTTGCTTAGTATTCTATTAGAATGAAGAAGTAGGTGATACAGCTCCTAAGTTCTTAGGACAATACGTATTTATGGACGATAAAAAGTCTGATTTCGTATATGGAGAACGTTCTATTTATAAAGTATAGAATCAACAAGCTGGTACTAATAATGCTAATGATCCATTCTGTGTAAAGATGAATTCTGAAGGGACAGAATTATGGGATGAAAAACAAGGTACTAAAATTTGGGATAACAACAAAGTACTTAGAATAGAAGTATTATCTGTAAACAGTACTCTTGCTGATTATCGTGGATATAATGCAGATAATAGTGGACGTAGATTTGATAACGTTATACTCGGAAATAGTGATGAAAATACTTCTATTGGATGGGAAGAAGATTTTGAATTAGTATATCCTGAAAAAGAAGAAATTACTACAAACAAAGTATTTGATGCTAATAAATTTGTAGCTACAGTTAAACCATTTACAGATTGGTTAGAATGGCTAATTGGAACTAAAGGTAATCAAGCTAAATTCCAATAGGAAGCTGCTTCTCACTTAGATTTATATAAATTAGCAGCATATTATATTTTTGTTTTAAGGTTTGGTCTTGTTGACTCTTTAGAAAGAAATGCTCAAATAAAGACTTATGATGGAGTTCACTTCCATTATGAACCTTGGGATATGGATATTGCATTAGGTAATAGAAATACTGGAGGTATTGCATTTGATCCTCCTATTGATAGAAATACAATGATGGATAGTAATACTGCAGCTATATCTGGTAAATCTATTATTGATACAAATAATGATACTATTCCAGATACTATGGTATCTAACTGGTTATGGGATGCTCTAGAAGCTTGGCCTCATTGGATTAATGATATAGTTCCAGAAGTAGCAAAAGCTTTATTCGATGCAGGATTAACATATGCTAATGTAATAAAGATGCTTGATAATGAGTATCAAAATGCATGGAGTGAAACTATCTATAATGAAAGTGGAAACTTTAAATATGTTGTAAATAGATAGAATGTTGATGATAATGGAAATATACTTCCTGGATATAATGATGGTTGGTTAGCTTGGTTACAAGGAGCTAGAACAACTCACAGACACTGGTGGTTAAGAACATCAATGGACTACTATGATGCTAAATGGGGAGTAGGAGAATTTACATAGAGAAATATGTATATTGCTTGTGAAATGCATAATGTACAAGGAACACTTGATATTATGCCTACATCAGATACTTATTTCTCATTCTAGAGAGAAGCTACTAAATTTGGACCTTATCCAGCTAATACTACTACTGGACTTAACTTTGATATGTCTGTTATTAACTCTGGTGCTAAAGTTCCATTTACAATATTTGGTGCTAACTTTATAAAAGAAATAGATATTAGTGATATAGCTTCAGGACTTTAGGTATTTGGAATTGCAAATGCTTATTCTTCAGAAGTAGGTCCTGTTATAACTAAAGTAAATATTGGTGTACCGATTACAGTTGAAACAGGAATTCATATGGAAGGTAGTGAGAATGGTAAAGACGTCACAATAGAAGCTGGAAATTCTTTAAATGCTATCGAAGAATTAAATGTAAGAGGACAAAAAGGAAATCTTTAGGCTCTTGATTTATCATTCTTAGCTAATACAAAGACAATTAAAGTATTAAAAGCTGCTGGTTCTGGATTAAGAGCTTTAACTAGTGCAGTAGGTACTAATTATGATACTCTTGAACTTCCTGATACAATAACAAGTATTTCATTTAATAGTACTACTTGGGATACATCTAAATTATCATTCTGGACATTAACAAGTGGAAGTGTAGTCACTCATACATACACTCAAGAAGTTACTGATGAACAAGGTAATATCGTTTATGAATAGGATGGAGTTACTCCACAAATGGAGGAATATCAAGTTACTGAAATAACTTCATCACAATACGATAAGTATGATTTAAATGATGTTAATATTGTAACTTCTATTCCTAGAAGTCTTATTTCCGTAAGTTTCAAAGGAACTACAGGTAAGAACTTATGTGCTAGACAATTTGTAGTAGACTGGATAAATTCTATTATTAAATGGGGTACATAGGATTGGAATAATAATGTCAATGATATTTAGAACGAAACAACTGAAGTAGATGGAGAAACTGTATTAAGATATCCTACATTAGATGATTATCTAGAATCTTTATTCAGAGCAAGATAGTTATAGGTAGAAAACATCTACTGGAATAATGTATTAATTCCTGGATTAAGTCTATAGCAATTATATTGGATTTCAAGATTTAATAATATTGATTATGACAATATTCCAGCACAACATCCAAATATAACTAATTTTGCTTCAGGTTATGTAGTAATTACAGATAACTAGGAAATATCTAATATTCAAGCTTCTGAGTTAACAACATGGTTTGGAAGTGGTGTATTTAGACTTAATAGTGGAGGTCTTGTTATAGACCAACCTTTAAATAACTATACCGCTATAAGTATTGGTAATCCAGCATATGTTGTAAACGGAGAAATATATCTTAAAGAAGGTGAAAGAGCACAAATTAGTGCTACTAAATTTAGATTATAGGCTAACTTAGGTTAGACTACATTTAACTTAACTCTTAATCCTTCAGATACTCCTAGACCTACATTAATATATCCTGCAGGTAGTGGAAGAACAGCTTGTGCAATTTAGGAAGATGCAGTAGGAGAAGATCACTTCTATTATTTATAGACTTATCCAAACTCTACTGGACTTGGATATGATATTAATCTTATAAGTGGTGGTACAACTCTTCCTATTCATATAGTTCCATTAGACTATCCAGAAGCAGAAGTATTAACTGTAGATGGATATAATAAAGCTGCAAGTTATGGTTCAGTATCAAGTGAATTTATGTATTATAAAGATGCTAACCTATTTGTACTTGGTGCTAGAACTGGAGTAAAAGAATTCGGAATATTATTCAAAGAAACTAATGCTTTAGGATAGAATGTATATTTAAAGAAACCTAGTAATAGAAAATTAAATATAGAATATGTAAAGTTTAAGTTATATAAAGAAGGAGTTTTATGTTCTGCATTTGGAGAATATGGACTTGATTATACATACTTTACATAGAATGAGTCTTCACAAAGTGTATATGTTGATTAGTCTGATATAAATCTAGCGTTCTATAAAGGATATAGACAATCTACTAATTATCAATATTTTATTCCTTTAAATGTTGTATCTGTTCCATTAGATCCTGTTATGTATGAAATGGTTGTCGATATTAAGATTGGAGGAAAAATAGAACAATTAAGATAGAAGTTTACATTATGTAATGAAGCAGCTGGAGGTATTGCTGTACAAGGTCCTATATGGGGATTACTTAATAATTCTTATGTTCAATAGTTTGGAGTTAATTTTGATTAGGATTTATTTACTAAGTCAATTGGAATACTTCTCACTGGAGATATTAGTGTAGATGGACAATATCAAAGCGGATCTTCTTATATAAATGTATCTGATAATCTAAATTAGATTACAAATCTAATAGCTATTTCTGGAGGAAGTATATTTAATTATTTACCAAATATCACAGGAATTAAATTAGATGGATTAACAATTCCTTCTTAGTCAAATGATGGAGGTACAACTATTACAAATATAGATTTAACAGGTCTTACTAAACTTGAAAGATTCTCTGTATAGAATTGTACAGGATTAACTCAAGATATAGATTTAACAGGATGTCCAGATATTACACAAGTTGATGCTAGTGGTACTACTATAAACGTATTTATACCTTAGAATGCTAAATTAACTAAGTATGAATTAGGTAGTCCTACAAGTATAAGTATTATTAATCCTACTGTACTTACTGTTGGAGGAGTAAATGTAGATGTTTGTGAAAATATAACCTCATTAGATATTGTTAATATTCCAAATAATAAAGGATTTACAATATTTGATAAAATATATGAACCATTATATTCAGGAGAATTTACAGAGAATGGAAGTTATATTAGATCAGAATATATACAAAATCCAGGATTAACAAAAATGCGTATATCTAGAATAGGAAATAGTATTGGTTATACATGTCAAGTAAATGGTTATTCGAATTCATCAGATACAAGAATAGATTATTGGGCTCTTTATGCAGATAATTAGTCTTCTTATAGAAATATAAATACTAGTACTTTTGAAAGAATCAAAGTTGATGTAGAGGCATCTGTTCCAATAGGAAGTGGATGGAAAGTAACCAGTGAGGATGAAAGTATAACAATATTTAAATGGATTAGATTATCATGACACATTTAAAGATAGAACAAAATAACGGAATTACGGAACAAGTGTCTCCATCTGTTATCGAGAAATTATATGAAATAGTACATAGTGGAAATTTAGACTCCTCAAGTAACCTTATAGGGAGTCTAAATACCACTAGTACATATTAGGATTATGTAGACTATCTTGAGGAGTAGTTTACTAAAAATGGAGTTAGATAGTTAATTATTACTGCTAATAAGTTATATATATCTTTTAACGATCCTGCTGTTGAAAGTTATTGGGCAAATAGTGTATATGGAGATGGTACAGGTATAACTACGACAAGTGCTGCTACTATTACCACCATATATAATAATCCATTCTTTGGGAATACTGATATTACAAACCTAGACGGAATGTAGTATTTTATCAATTGTACTGATATAGGGCAAAGATTTGCAATGAATGCAACAAACCTTACATCTTTTATAGCACCTCCTAATCTTACTAGTTTATCTCATCCTGGTAACTTAGATCCTGCGTTTTTAGGGGCATTTAGAGGTTGTAGTTCCTTGTCAAACGTAGTATTGAATGAAGGATTAGAAATGATAACAAACCAATGCTTTTCTGGATGTACATCTTTAACCACTATCGATATACCAAGTACGGTTACCAAGCTAGCATCAAATACAAGTTTTACAGAAGGAAGTTATAGTGTGTTTTATGGATGTTCCGCATTACAGACAGTTACCGGTGGAGAAGGTATAATCGTATTAGGACCAAGCGCATTTAATGGTTGTTCGAATCTTCGTTCTATTTCTGATATAGATTTTTCACAAATTACACACATTGGGGAATTGTGTTTTAAAGAATGTTAGAATCTAGAATTAGGCTCCGTTAATTTACAAAATATTACTACATTATGGAACGGTACGTTTTACAATTGTAAAAAACTGACAAGCCTTAATATTCCAAATGTAACAGAGATAAAAGATATTACAAATTTTTTAAATGAAGGGGCTTGTAGAAAATGTACAGGGTTAACTACTGTAACAACCGGACAAAACCTTAGTAAAGTAGGAAGTTATGCGTTTCAAGGTTGTTCAGCACTAACTACTATTGGAGATTTATCTGGTGTTACAACTATTGGTAATAATGCATTTGAAGGTTGTTCATCATTAACTAGTGTTGGAAATTTATCTAATGTTACAACTATCGGTGCAAATGCATTCAAAAATTGTTCATCATTAACTACTGTTGGAGATTTATCTAATGTTACAACTATTTAGGGAAGTGCATTTGAAGGTTGTACTAGTTTAACAGCAATAAATTTTAATCATAACAATGTTACGTTTGATGGACATGTCACATTCCATAATTGTACAAGTTTAACAACCGTAACAGGAGCTGAAAATGTTATAACGTTCTCACATAATACCTTCAATGGATGTACAAACTTAAAAAATATTACTGTAGGTGAAAATACAGATATAGCTGGAGGTATTTTTCAAAATTGTTCAAACTTAGAAAAAGTTCAAGGAGCAAAATTTGGAAAAGTTTGTGATAATAATTTTATAGAAAACACATTTTCAGGATGTAGTAAATTAAAATGTATTGATTTTTATTTTTAGTCTTCCGCTGTTACATACGATGGATTATTTAGTGGATGTAGTCAATTATAGGATCTAACTACAAATGATCCAAATAGTATAAATACTGGAGAACAAACATATACATTTCAAAATGTTACACGTCTTCATTCTGGAGTATTTTTTGGAACTACTTCATTAATAAATAAAATATTTGTTTTCCCTAGTTTAACAAGTATAACTGGCTAGCATTGTTTTTCAAATTGTGGTGCAAAAAGTTTTAGTGCTCCATTATTAACTTCTTTAGGAGCTCAATCATTTGCATCATCTAATTTTCAAACAGTAAGTATTCCGAGTGTTACGTCTCTTCCAGAAGAATCGTTCCTTAATGCTTCACAATTATAGAGTATAGAATTGCTAAGTGTTACAAGTATAGGTAAAGATACTTTTAAAAATTGTACAGCTCTTACAACAGTGAAAGTTGGAAGTAATTTAACTACAATGGGACAAACTCCATTTACGGGGTGTACAAGTTTAACTACTATATATGTACCTTCTGCAAAATTAAGCGACTATCAAACATCATTCCCAGACATAGCTAGTATGATGGTATCATATTAATATAACTGGTTACTGTTATTTTTTTGAAAATTATGACACATTTAAGAATAGAACAGAATAATGGAGTAATAGAAGAAGTTTCTTCAGAAGTTATTAAAAAATTATATAATATTGTACATAATGGTACTTTAGATAATACTAGTAATCTTGTAGGTAGGTTGCATACATCAGCAACCTACCAAGATTACATAGATTACTTAGAAGATACTTTTAAAGTAAATGGAGTTAAATAGCTGATTATAGATTCTACTAATATATATATACATTTTAACGATCCGGTTGTAGAAAGTTATTGGGCGAATAGTGTAGGAGATGGTGTCGGTGTAACAACAATATAGGCGTTAAATGTAACAAATATGCCACAAAATGTATTTAATAACACAACCGTAACATCATTTAATGAACTTGTATAGTTTGGTATAACATCTCTTCCAAGTAATTGTTTTAATGGAGCTACGAATTTAACATCTATAAATACAAGTAAAATAACAGATTTTGGTGATAGTTGTTTTAATAATTCCGGTATAACATCTATAGATTTGTCGTCTTGTAATTATTACGTAGGCGAATCCGCTTTTAATGGATGTGCTAGTTTATAGTCTGTTATTTGGCCAGAACGTTCCTTTAATATGTATAAAAGTGCATTTTAGGGGTGTACTAGTTTATAGTCCGTAGATCTTACTTATCTTAATAATAGTAATGCAAATTACGCAATACGATAGTCTTGTTTTGGCGGATGCACAAGTTTGACTTCCGTAATAATTGGTACAAATGTAAAAGCTATAGATGCTTGGGCATTTAGCAACTGTCAGTCACTTTCTTCTATAAATTTATCTGGTATAGAAACGATATCTTCTTCGTTTGACGGTTGTAGTTCACTTACGTCTATAGATTTATCCAGTTGTATAACTATTGGGAGTGAAGCTTTTAATAGATGTACTTCTCTTACAAGCATAGATTTATCATCTTGTACTAGTATTGGAAAAGAAGCGTTTAAAAATTGTACATCATTAACAACAATTACATTGGGAAGTAATATAACACTTGGATCTTATGTTTTTGCTGGATGTACTTCATTAACTACAATAAATAATACACATTATATTACTTAGATGGGGTCAACCAACGATTATGGTCCATTTAATAATAATGACACCCCATTCTCATCATTGGTTATAAATAACCCTAATTTTAGCGGTGTAACTACTACTGGTACGTATGCATTTAAAGGACTTTCTGGTTTAACTGGAACTTTAATACTAGGTACAATAACAAATATGCGTAGTGATTCTTAGTTGTTTAAAGGATGTTCTGGATTAACTAAAATTGTAATAGGAAGTATACCATCGTTGAGTAGTTCTTATACTAATTGGCAAAATTCTTCTCTTTCTAATTGTAATAATCTTCAAGTTTTAGATATTGGTAATATTACCAAATTTACTCTAAGTAGAAGTTCACTTATAACACACAGTACAAATTTTAAAGCACTCATATTAAGGCAAACTACTCCTCCGACAATAGAGATAGCTAATGGAAATGCTGCTTTGACAGTTGGTTTTAATTAGTTTGTTATTTCTGATCTTACACCAGCATATAGTCAAGCAAAGATATATGTTCCTGATGCAGCAATAAGTAATTATGCATCTGCACAACATTGGAGCAATTTATATAACGACGGTTATATACTTCCATTAAGTAGTTATGTCGAGTCTTAAAACTATAACAGAAGCCTAACTGTATAATTTGTATTTTTTGTTTAAATTAATATTTAACAATAATTAACTTTAAAAATATATAATAATAGATAAATTTATATTCAGTAGATAGTTCTTTTCTAATATTTAAATAATTTAAATTATGCCAAAAATAGTTAGTAGACCAAAACCTATGCGTAGAAATTTAACTAAAAATGGAAGATAGTATAATAATGGAGGAAAAACGTAGAGTTCTACTAAGAAATCGTAAAATATTTCTAATATTTACTAAATATCTATCTCATATACTAGGTTTTGGATATATAATTTATACTTTACTGGGATTTTTCGGAATAGATGCTGTAGAAATTGGATATTTAGTTCAATTATCAGTATTGCCTTGGTTTTATGCTTTTTCAGCATCAGTAGCTCTTGAATTTTGTTATGTTCACAGGTTACCTTTATATTATATAGCAATAGATGAATTAGCATTAGTAATAGATAATTATTATACTATTCCTTTAGATTCATATAATTTATTTTTATCTCATTTGTTTCTAGTAGGATTATTAATTTTCGGATATACATATTATTATGTTAAAAATCATAAGAGAAATACTACAGCGATATATTGATGAAATAGACTCAGGTAACTCAAATATTTCTGAAAAAGAATAGATAAAATTAATAGATATATTTAGAGAAATAAATAAAAAAGAACTATCTGCTTTAGAAGCATGTAATTATATAGGTGTCTGTAAGTCAACATTTTATAATTATATAGATAAAGGATATATTCCTAAAGGCGATAAAAAGCCTGGAAAAGGAGTAGTCTGGTATAAATCTGACTTAAATAAATTTTTAGAATAGGAGGCTTAGTAAAGTCTCCTATTTTTGTTTTTGTACTAATTAGTCCAAAGGTAACTGTCTGATTTTCAGGTAGTTACCTTTTTTTATATCTTATATTTCCAAATAAATACTCATTAATAAATTAGTTTTAGTTGCAACTAGATATTTATTTAAAAAACTAAATTAATTTATTATGTCTGAAACAAAAGTTTTTAGTGTTCCTGATGGAAACAATTCAATTGATC
This sequence comes from uncultured Erysipelotrichaceae bacterium, assembly GCA_902780585.1. Classification (GTDB taxonomy): domain Bacteria; phylum Bacillota_I; class Bacilli_A; order RF39; family UBA660; genus UBA3789. The sequence continues at coordinate 41,229 of CACZGA010000004.1, forward strand.
CTTCATTAATGTTAGCTTTATCTCAGAACGGAGGTTTTGGTAATGGTAACTGGATGTGGATGATGTTTATGTGGATATTATTCCCTTGGATTTTTGGAAATAATAACTTTGGCGGATTTGGTGGTAATGGTGCTGGAACTGGATTCTTAGCTAACCAATTAAACAATGATGCAGGTAGAGATTTACTTTTACAAGCTATTAATGGTAGAGCTGATGCTCTTGGACAGCTTGCTAATATTCTTAATACTAGTGTAAGTCAAGTTCAAAACGGAGTTAATGCTATTCAATCAGCAGTTCAAACTGTTGGAGCATAGGTTGGACTTAGTGGACAACAAGTTATTAATTCTATTCAAGCAGGTAATGCCTCTCTTAGCCAGCAATTATGTAATTGTTGTTGTGAGAATAGATTAGCTATTGCTAATCAAACTAATGCTATTCAAAGTTAGATGGCTGCTAATCACGCTGCTAGTTAGTTACTTGCTTCCTAGAATCATGCTGCTGATTAGTTATAGAATGCTTAGATTGAAGCTGCTGATTAGTTAGCTGTATGTCAATAGACTAACACACTTACTAATCAAGCTGATAGAAATACAAATTCTATACTTAATGCTATTGCTGGACAGAATACACTTATTACTAAAGAATTCTGCGACCTCAAAGAAAGAGAATTATAGAATAAGATTAATACTCAAGGTGATATAATTACTCAGTTAAGAAATCAAATCAGTAATGACAATCAAACTCTTGCTTTCAATAAAGCAATGTCTGCTTTAGATGACAAGATCGATGCTATTGCTGCTAGATAGCCAAATACTATTCCCGTACAATGGCCTAACATAATTGCTGCTAATGCAACTCCTTATGTTGGTGCTAATTATTCAGGTTATAATGGATGGGGTAACGGTTTTGGTGGTGGTATTGTATTTTAATTAATATGGATTATGGGAAATTGTTTTCAAATTTTAGGGACTAATGCAGGTGGTGTTCCATATATATTAACTACTAATACTACTGTAGGTACAGAGACTGTAGATATAGCGTTAGGATTTCGCAGAATATAGCCAGTAGGATATTTAACTATTGCTATTTCTGATGTTATTCCTGCAGATGCTACTGCAACTCTTCCTGTTACTTTAACAATGAATGGTACTACTAGGAATTTAACTCTTCCTAATGGTACTAATGTTACTGCTGCTGAATTGTTAAATGTTAATACAATATTAATATTTAATGACAGAAAAAGAGGAGTTCTTAACTTAATGTCTAGAACTGTAATTTAATATGTTTTCAGCATTATCACAAGGAAGTTCTATCTATTTGTTAGATAAAACTTCCTCTCCTAAATTTGTAATTGGAGAAATTGTTGGAGTAACACAACCTAAATATAGTTTTAATTAGGCTACTGTAGATTTAAAAGTAAAAATTGATGATTCTATTTAGGAATTTAATAATCTTCCGAGTATTAATAATATAGTAACTTATAATAATGGAAAAATTATTATAAGTGAAACTAAACAAGGTATTCAAAATGAAGTAGAAACCATTTTAACTAACAGTAAAAATATTCTTGACAATATCGATACATATAAACAAAATATCGAAGATTGTGAATATATTCTTAAATAGTTAAATCCATAGTTTGCTAGAGATAAAGAAAGAGATGATAGACTATAGAATCTTGAAAATAGATTTGATGGTGTAGAATCTAAATTGGATAAAATTTTTGAATTTATAAAGAAATGATAGTATTAGAAATTACTGAGGATAAATTTGGAAAAGCAATGAAAGCTGTTTCTAAGATTTATGAACACGCAGATTGTCTTCACGAATTATTCGAAGATATGGCTGAAAACTCTAATTACGGAGATCGTTACGGAAATAGAAGAGAATATGACGATGATGATATGTACGGTTCTCGCTATGGTATGCGCCGTAGTGGCAGACGTTATTGATCATGAGACTAGATCTGTACGATGATAGACCTACTTCTATGAAACGTTATTTAAAATATTATGGAGAACACTTCAATAATAAATTATGCGAATTTGCTATTTCTAAAATGAATCACGGAAAATCTCCAGTTCAAAAAGAAAAAGTGGATGAAATATTAACTAAACATAATGTTAAACTAGAACATAATTAGTTATGCGATTATGTATATGTTTATAATATGGGAAATAACGATTATATGGGAAGTAGTATAACAGACGAGAAACATCTAGCATTGTATGTTAAAGATGTTATAGATGATAAAGATGGATATGATGGAATAGTATTTAATAGATGGTATGCTGATATGGTAATTCAAGGAATTCCTATTGAATGGGATGATATGTTATGATTATAGATAAATTTTTTATTTATAATTGGAAGATAACTATTCTATATGAAACGACTTGTGATGATATTGATTATATAATGAAAACATTAATGGATATAAATTGTCCTAAATATTATATAGAAAGAGCCCTTGATAATTTAGAAGAATGTAAACTAAATTCTGGGTTAACATATTCAAACTCAAAGTTAAGAAGTTCTGTTATTATAATTAATAAAACAAGTTCATTTTCATAGTTAATAAATACCATATCACACGAATATTTTCATTTAATCTGTCATATTTCAAAAGAATTAAATATAGAAGATGAAGAAGAATTAGCTAGTTTAAATGGAGATTTAAATATGCGTTCTTATAAAATTGTTAAAAAGTTAGAAGAAGAAGTAGGTTCTGAATAAGAATCTACTTTTTTTTTGTTTTTACTAAACATATGAATATTTTTTATTTTATAGAAATAGTATGTTTAAAAATAATTATAAGTGACATACTAGTTAAAATATTAAAATAGATAATTTTTATAACATTTTAAACACAAAAGTATGGCACAAAATAATGAGGAATATATTGGAGATTCTGGTAAGGTATTGTGTTTAAGAAATTCTGGTCAAATAAAATTATAGTATGGAAATAGATATATAAATTTATTTGATTCCGAAGGTAATTTAAACGCTAAAATTAAAAACCTAATACATGTCGGACCAAAACCTACTAATTCGTCTTAGGACGGATTTTATTTTACTCCAGGTAGTGGTAATATTCTTCCAAAATTTTATATTAAGCAAGGAAATCAAATATTAGAAGTTTCCAATGAATCTTCTAAAACAAATTTGCCTGAAGGAAGTATTATAATGTATAAAGGTTCTTAGGCTCCAGATGGATGGTAGAAATTTAATGCTCCGACTGATATAAGTGGAACGATTTATATCATTAATAGTACTGAACAAGGAGCAGGAACTCCAGACCTTTATGATATTTGGTTAGATTGGTTAGATTCAAATAATAATAGAGTTATTACAGCTACTGCTAAAATGGGAGAACCATTTAATTAGCCTTAGTTAAGAAATTTAGTAAATAGTTAGGTCCAACTTTAGTATGAATATTCATCTAGTGATATTGGAGTTGCTACAATTGATAGTAATGGAACAGTGAGACTTGTATCTCCAGGATGGACTATTATTAAAGCTGAAACACAAGCAAATGGAATTCATAAATATGATTATGCATCATATACATTAAATGTAACTTCAGCAGAAAAAGCAATTGTTATAATCTCTGTTTCTAATTAGAGTGTAGCTAATACAAATACTACCTATACTCCAGTAATGGGTGTAACAGGAGCATCCTTAAGTGAAATAGAACTTTAGAAAACTTCTGATCCAAACAATATTATTAGTAGTATATCTGGACAAATGATGTCTTTGACAGGAAATGTAGGAACGGCTAGTTTACGTGCTAGTATTTCAGAAACTAGTTCTCATAAGAGTGCAAATTCTGGATTTACATTAACTGTTACAGGAACTTAGAAAACAGAAGTTACTATAAATGCTTCTGATTAGACAATAACTAATGATAATGCTACTTATACACCAACTATAACTGTTACAGGAGCTTCTTTAAGTGAACTTACACTTACAAAGAGCGGAGATTCTTTAAATAGTATCATTAGTAGTATATCTGGAAGAACATTAACACTTGGTGGAAGTACAGGAACAGTTGCATTAACTGCTACTATTCCAGAAACTAGTACACATTATGGAAAAACTAAAGGATTTTTATTATCTGTTACAGCAGCTTAGTAGTAGTCTTCTTTCGAACCTTATACAGTCGGATTAATTTCTGATGCACACTATTGTGTTATGAGAGGTTCGTAGTCGATTGTTACTTGGGATAATGCTAACGATTCAACTACAGATGCAAGTAGCTTATATGATAAAGATTTAAAGTATTTATTAAATAATCCATTTAGTAATGTTGATTTTGTAGCATCAACTGGAGACTTAGCTGAATGGGATATAAACGATTTTATTAAATTTACTTCTGATTTTAAATCTGCAGCTCCCAATAAGAGATTTTATTCTTGTATGGGTAATCATGATCATTAGGTAGTTTATGGTACAAATAAATGGACTAAATATGATTCAAATCATGAAGAAATAGGATCTCCTGATGGAAGTAGATGGCGAGGTGTAGGTAATTATGATTGTCCTGGAAGTTTATCTGGACAAAGTGATTTATCATATTATATTCAAAAAGGAAATGATATGTATATATTCTTGTCTACTAACTATGGTAGTTAGAATATTAATCATGATGGAGCTTAGTGGGCACACCCTTAGAATCAATTAAATTCGAGTGATTCTTATGTTTAGTAGATGATAAATTTATGTGGAGTAAATTCATTTACTGGTAATGAATCTAACTTTAATTTTTAGTATTATTCTCCTTCTGATTTAATATGGTTATATAATTTAATTAATAATAATCAAAATAAGAGAAAATTTATATTTGTACATCATTTTCTTCCAAATAAAGCTGGTGGCGGAAATAAATTTGAATCAGGATAGTCATCTGTATTAATGGGTATAACATTCCATTTCTTAAATTGGCTTAATGATTAGTATCCCCAAAAAACTATTTGGTTTAGTGGACATTCTCATATAAGTTGGAGAGATACTTCATTAAATGGAGAAGTACACTGGTGTAATAAAAATTATGATTATATTAAACCTTCATCTTCAGACAATACAGCAATATCATTAGAATCAAATTATACAAGTAATAAATATATTTCTAATAGTGAGGCATACAATAGAAACGGAAGTACTATTAGAAAAAGCGGAAGTGCATGGACAGTACATTTACCAAGTATGTCAAGACCTTGTACAATTGCATCTAATGGAGCTACTCCAGTACGTAATATAAATGATTGTGAAGCAGCTATTATGAGGGTATATGAAAATTATGTAGAAATAGAAAAATTAGCATATACAACTTCTGATGGCGGAACTACTTATACTAATGCATATACTATTGCAGATAAAACATTAACTGTAAATAATGATGGAACTGGAAGTAGTAGTGGAGAACAAGTAGGCGATTCTGATTATTTTGAAATAAGAATAACCAATAATCTTAATGTTGATGCTTTATACTCAGGAAAGATGGAAATAAAAATAGAAGAAATTAGTACTGGAACTGCAGTTTGGATGCCTTTATTCTATAGTCCACCTACTGGAGAATATAATGGAAAATCAAGATGGTATACTAATATTCTTAAAATTGAAGCAGGATAGTCTAAAACTATAAGATATACTAAATTTATAGATTATACTGATGACTATGGATATCCTGATTATCATGAATACCAAATTAGTGAGTATGCTAATGGAAATTATCGTTTTAATTCAACTGATGAGGGACCTTCAGACAATTCTCCTAATGTAAAATTTGCCACAGCATTAACAGGTGAAACCGATAACACTACGAATAATGCATTCTATATAGCTCCTTTAAGTGGAACAATTAATAAAAATACAACTTATAATCTTATAATAAGTTAGCTTGGAAATAACTATTCTGGACGTACGTTAGCTCCTTATACAGGAAGTGAATCAGGTGGAGGAAACACTCCAACACCTTCTGGAAATTTTGGAACTACAAGATATCCTTTAATATTTATTAGAGTAGGACTTAAATAGAACAGTACTTATTCTATTAGTGATGTCAATACAAAAATAAAGTTTGTATTTGATGATGGTACCTATGTTTATGGTTATAAAGGAGATTCTTGTGAATATTCTAATGGAGGTAGAGAAGCATTTAGAATTTAGAATAAGAATGGACTTAATGGTACTATAGCAGGATATATGTTCTTTACATCAACAGTACTTAAAAAATATTCTAATGAACAAAATCCAGATATTCCAGAAGCTTTAAGATATATTTGTTGGGGTTCAGTTATTGGAAGTTATGCTAATCCAGCATGGGATCCAAATAATAAGGAGACATCTCACTTGGATTATAGAGATGACTAGTCTAAATATGTTATGGATGGAATGCCAGTAGGTAGTACTATTACTAATTTTAATTCTACAGGAAACTAGCCTTCATTTGAAACACCTTATTTCTATACTGCTTAGGGTAATCCTAGACCAAGATGGTACACTAGTACTGAAATAGACTAGTTAGAGGAACATTTCTACGATCTTATGGATAATTATTTAGGAAAAACTATAATTAGTGCTAGTGTTTATCGATATAATGGTACTACAGGTGGATCTTGGACTGAACAAGAAATTCCAGCTACTTGGCAAATCTATGAATACGATAAAGAAGGATCTAATGATAATGTTGGGTCTTTATGTAGTGATTAGACTACATTTAGAAACGGAAATACTAGTGCTGATGCTGTAATGTATAAACTATTTGTTTAATTAAGTGTCTTATTAATAAAAATTTTGAATTTTAAAAATTTATTATAATTTTAATTTAAATTAACTTTTAAATATATTTTTATGGAATTAGGAATTGATGATTTGTATGATGATGATGATGAGGTAATTGAACCTTCTAGTCAAGTTGTTAATTAGGAAACTAATCCAGAGCCTTCTCAAAATCAAGAGATTTCTCACGAAGAAGGTAGTGTGATTGAAGATTTCTTAAAAAGTAGAGGAATAGATGATCCTACTAGAATTAGATTTGAAGATGAAAACGGAAATATTGAGGAAAGAGACTGGAATACTTTATCCAAGGAGGAGTAGTTCAACATTTTGAACACTCCCCTCTCTTCTTCTGAAGAACAAGATAATTATGATGTTGGACTTACAGATGATGAGATAAATTTGATTAATTAGATAAGAGAAAGTAATCTTAGTCCTTCTGACTATATACAATAGTTACAAGGTCAGTCTGCTGAACCTCAATATAAAATTGATGATTTATCCGATGATGAAATCTATTTATTAGATTTAGAAGATAGAGTCGGAGAATTATCTGATGAAGAAGCTGCTTAGGCTTTAGCTCTCGCTAAACAAAACGAGTAGTTATTCTAGAAACAAATAGAAGGGATTCGTAAAGAATATAAAGAGAGAGAAGAAAACTAGACTAAATTAGAAGAAGCTCAAAGAGAACAAGAAGAATAGGAAATTTATAATTAGTTCCAATCTTCAATTATTAATGCCATTAAAGATTTTGATAATGTTGGTAGCTTTGATTTAAACTTTGATGAAAACGATAGAAACGAATTAGCCTAGTTTATGTTGGAAAAAGATGAAACTGGAAATAATTATTTATGGCAAGCTCTACAGGAACCAGAAACCTTAGTAAAAGCAGCATGGTTTATTCTTAACGGTGAAGAGGCTTTTGAAAATATTTCCGATTATTTTACAAGTTAGATAAAGCAAGTAGCAGATACTTAGTACAAGAAAGGTTTAGAAGACGGAAAAAATGGAAAAAGTCCTAAGCCTACAGTTATAATTAATAAAAATAACAACAATCATCGCACATACAATAGTATAGAAGATTTAGACGATGATGATTAAACATATAAATGATATATGAGAATTGCTAGTTTTGTTTCTAATATCCCTACTATGGACGATACCCGTACATATGAGGATTTTTACAAGTATTTAGGTGATAAACCAACAAGACTTGGTGTTGTAAGTAGAATGTATCCTAATAATACTGCAACTTTTATCACTGAATCTTTGAAAAACATTTTCCACTTAAGCAAAGGAAATAACAACAGATATCAATCTGTTAATTCTCTTATGTATGAATGGGAAATTGAAACTAATTATATTAAGAGAATTGAATTTGCTGCTGTACCTGAAGGCGATGGTGCAGGTGGTACAGAAATCGTAATGGCTTTCCGTGAAAGATATTATGCAAAGTTTGATACCTTTAAGATTGAAGATAGTGGTCAGCAATGTTTCTGCTTAACTAATCCTATTAGAAAAGGTGACAATTATTGGGAATAGACTGTAAGATTAGTTGATAATAACTATGATACAGTTCTTGATTTAAGTGCTTGTCAACCTGGAGCAAAAACACGTTGGATTTCTAACTATATGCCTGAATTACATGATGAAGGTCATGTTAAATGGCAGAGCAATGTTGAAAGACATCGTGGTTATTTAAGCACACACAGAAATGATGCTTCTTATTCTGCTTTATATGCTGCTTATGAAGATAGATTCATTAAGATTGCTGATGATAAAGACGGAAATAAGAAAGAAACTATTTACAGACTTGATAAATTAGAGAAGAACTTACTTGAAAACTTCTTAACTGCTAGAAACCAAGCTTTAATGTTCGGTAAGAGCAATATTGATGCTAATGGTAAGCCTACAATCGTAAATCCTGAAGATAATAGACCTATTTATATGTCAGATGGTATGATTCCACAATGTGAAGCTTTCTGTAATAAATATGTTTATAACAAACTTAATATTACAACATTACAAACAGTTATTGGAATGTTAAATGAAAAGGCTGATAACGAAACAGGTAACCACTACTTATTCGTTTGTAATACTAAGTTCTGGCAAGATATTTACAGAGTACTTGGAGATTATCTTGCTCAATTCCATACTGATGGAAACTATCTATGGTCTATGAAGGCTAATGGTTATGTATCAGTTGGTGCAGAAGGATTTGATACATTTAAGTATGCAGGTAATTCAATTACCTTCAAAGTTGATAGAGCAATGACATTAGAGTATGGCAATGCTAAGGGTTATGCTTTAGCAATTGACTTAACTGGTAATGCTACAAGCGCTCAACCTCCTGTTGCAATGTTCTCACTTAAGGGTGCTGACATGGTTACTAACAAATATGTTGGTGTAGGTGGACTTGATGGTGTAAGTTCTGGAGAAGTTGCTTCACCAGTAGCAGGAAGTAAGAGAATTGTATGGGGTTATTCTTCTATTGCTGTATTCAACCCATATAAGTCTGCAATACTTAGAGAAGTTTAATTAATTTTATAAAATTAATAGATAATATTGGAATAGCTACCTCTTTAATGAGGCCTATTCCAATACATTTTTATGATAATATGAAATAATATGGCAAATAAGAAAGAAGAAATTAATATATCTAATAAGATAGTCCTTAGGAATGTAAGAGGTAAGGTAAATGTGATTAAAATACAACCTTGTCCTGATCCTAATACTGGTAGCTATCCAGATTGTGTAAAAAGAATTAATTCGAGTGGTGATATGGTTCTTTCTGAGAAAGAGTTAGCTGATCCAAATAGACCTTACTTTATCAGAGAAGATTAGATTTTTGATATTGTAGATGGAACCACTTTTGATTTAGATAATGTTTAGGAAAGATTTATTTGGGAAGCTATAAAGAATTGTCCTTTAATTGCTCCGGATATGTATGCTAAAGATAGAAACGGAGACTCTCTTATAAACGGAAATGCTAATCGTTATGGAGTAGCAGAACTTTATATAGAAAGACCTGGTGTTGAAGCATACAGAAGAATTTCGAAAAAGAAACTTAAGCATGATGCTGAGTCTTATATTTATAATGATGATAGAGGAGCAGAAGGAAGAGTTCTTAAAGCTAAACTTCTTGGACACAGGATGGATAATATGCCTGATGCCGATGTAACTGACTACTTACTACAAGTAGCAGAACAAGATCCAGAAAAGATTATTAATCTTTATACTGGAGGAGATACAGCTATAAGATTATTATTTATAGAAGCAAGAGATAAACATATAATTAACTTCAAGAATAAGCTGTATATTTATGCAGATAATGTGGTATTAGGTGCTACCGATGAGGCTGCCATATTATATCTGAAAGATCCTAAAAATGCTAATGTTTGTAAACTTATTAAACAAGATACTTTTCCTGAATTAACAGGAAAATCCGATAAAAAAGAGGATTAAAAGAGGTTAATTTAGGTATAATCAATTAAATAATTGATGATACAGTGACCACAAGACAATTATACGAAGGTGTATTAATTGAGCTTAATAAGGAAAATGCTCCTAATATATTATTAGAAGATTTTAACTACTTTGCTAATAAAGCAATAAATAATTATGTCAATAAAAGATATAACATTTATGATGTTAATCAACAAACTACAGACGATTTAAGAGTACTTAAAGCTACAGCATTATTGAAACCAACATTAGTTACAGATTATGTTGGAATGACAATGGCTGGAAATAACAAAATGGCTACATATGAGGTTATAATGCCTCCTGATTATCTTCATATTCTTAATTGTATTTGTATTTATAGTGTAAAGAAAACTTATAAATGTTATAATGCAGGAGATACTTGGAGATCTGCAGCAAGACGTTTAACTGCTGATATGTATTCTCAGGTACTTGATAATTTCTGGAATAAACCTACTTATAAAAGACCTTATTATTATATACATAATGTAAATACTAGTAAAGATACATCTGCTTCTGGAACAGTTACTCGTGCAACAGTTCCAACTAATACTAAAACAGACGAAACTCCAACTACAACATATTAGAGTACGGCTTTAGGAAATGACGGAAATGGTAATGCAATTAAAACTGCAGGAAGTAAAGGAAAAACTCTAACAATTGGAGGTGGTGCTACTAGTAATGTAGAACGTGGTTAGGCTATTCGTTATGGTAATGTAAGTGAAGTTCGTCTAGAAATTAGATATGGTACTGATAATTCAGTATTTGAATTAACTGATGTATATGTTGATTATATAAAAGCTCCTCAAAATATACGCCTTACACAATTAGAAATTGATAAAACAGAGGATATTTCACAAATGTTAGAATATCCTGATTATGTTTGTCAAGAGATTATAAATGAGCTGGTACACTTAGTCATGGAAAATATTAGTGACTAGAGACTTCAAACACATCCAGTAGTTACTTAGTCTATTGCAAACCCGGCTCAACAATAGACAGAACCTGTGGCTCAACAATAGCCAACTTAAAAAATTAATTAAGTATGTTTGAATTTACAACTTAGACTGTTTTTAACAAGATTGTTAAAACAACTGAAAATGACGTAAGAAGCAAAAGTGCTCCTAAAGGTTATAACGTTATTGTTAAAGATACTGCAAAAGGACCAGAAGTAAGAATCGGTAACACAAGATTTAATCATGATAATGTTCTTGATATCCAAGTTAAGAATCATACACCTGAAAATCTTGCTAAAGCTGAAGTTGATTTAGCTAAACTTATTAGTCTTGTAACTGCTGATAGTCAAGACGTACAAGAAGGAAGTTATAGAATTGTTCTTTATGTTGGACTTTCTATGAATTCTCAAGATTCTTTCTATGCTAATCCATTTGTTTACAAAGGAAAGCCATTATTTGTTGAATTTCCTATTACAGCAGCAGATACAGCTGAAACAGCTGCTGCTAGATTAGTAAAAATCGCTAATAAATATTTACTCTTCACAGCACAAGAAAAGATTCTTGATGTAACTGCTGATGAAGGTGTAGTTACATTTGAAGGAACTAATGGATATCAAGTTTTCAAACAAATCCTTGTTTAGAAGTACGATCCAAATGCTTCTCAAATTGATTGTTGTAATAATAATGGTGATTTTGTTACAATTATGAAGGGTGTTCCTGTTACTTATACTGTTGATTCTTCAACTGGTGAAGTAACTGTAGGAGAAAAAACATTAGATTTTGATGGACTTCGTGATCTTGCAGATGACGAAATTGCTATCGAACCTGGTATTGAAGCATTCTTAGACTATAATTGGATGACTCATAATCTTAGACTTCCAACTTTAGCTAATACTAACTGGTGGACAGCTAACAAGTCTGAATTACCTGTTGTTGGAGGAGAATATGTACAATTCATTATTAGAATGTGTGCTAAGAGATTAGGAGTTTCTGGTTCAGTTGTCGGACATGAAACAACTTCTGTTACAACTCATGTTTTCTATGTTTTAGACTAGGGTAATAATGTTGCTACATTAAAGCAAGCTTTAAATTCTTTAGGAACAGCTAATACTGATGCTGATGATGCATTAGAAGATCCTTATGCTGGAGTTCAGTAATTTATTGTATATTAATTAAGCTAGGCCAGACCTGTTAGGTCTAGTCTAGCTTTTTTTAGTTTTATATGGTTTGGACATCAATTAGTAAATTAGCAGATGCAATATTTAATGATGTAGTTTCTGGTATTCGTGGTTATCACTAGACTATTTCTCTATCTAAACATTAGTTAGAAGAAGAAATAGTACAAATGCGTTTGTTAATTATAAAAGAATATATGATGCAAGGAATACTTCCTATTTAGGATTTATTGTTATCAATAAATTGTATTCCTGTAGATTGTGACAGTTTAGATAAATGTGGATGTAATGCTAGTAATTGTGGAAGTGATCCAATAGCACATTTTCAAATTCCATAGTTACTTTTTGATTATGGTCTTAAAAAATCTATATATTATCTTGGAACTGTCGATAAACAAAGTCCATTTATAGTTTATACAAAACCGTTTGATGTTATTTCTACAATTTAGAAATATAGAAAAAGAGGAAAAAATAGACCTTGGGTATATATTGATGTAACTCCAAATTAGGAAGGATTACTTGATTGTTATATCTTTAATGCTCCATTAATAAAGCAAGTTTCAATAATAGCTATTTTTAAAGATCCTAGACAATTAGAAGAATTTCAATGTGATTGTTAGAGTGATTCAGAAGTTGATAGAGAAACACAAATGGATAATAATTTTAATTTTTTAGATACTGTTATAAAGGAGAGACTTACTAAATAGAAATTATATTATTATAGATAGATGGCTGCTCCTTTACTTCCTAACGATTAGAGACCTGCTTCATAATGAATAATTTTCACTATATTTCAGTATTATTGGATTTACTCTATGGTATAGAAATTGAAGATCAAGATATGGAAGAATTAGGTCTTTTAGCTTGGAATTTAATTGGAAATAAAAATACCAAATTATATAGAGTAAGATTATGCATAGATCCTAAAGATAATTCTATTACTCTTCCTTGTAATGCAATAGGTGATGAAGGTTGTGTAGAATTAGTAACTTCTTCTTGGGAAGATTGGGAAAGAGTTACAAATAAAACATGGAATGGAGATTTAAATTCAGCTTTTGTAGAAACTGCTATAGAGGCTGAAAAAGTTTATCAAAGTCCGTGGTATATGCCAGGAAAAATTCTTAAGTACGAATAGTCTGGTGATAAATTATATTTTACACATAATTATGGGACGGTAAATGTATTATATAAAGGGATATTTGCAGATGAAGATGGACTTCCTCAATTAACAGATAAGGAAGCTACAGCAATAGCAACTTATATAGCATATATTTTAAAATTTAAAGAGTCTTTAATTACTAATAATTAGAATATAGCTAATTAGGCAGCGATGATTAAAAATCAATGGTTACAACAATGTGACTAGGCTAGAATTAGTTATCTTAATTAGAATGACTTTAATAATATATTGGATATAACTCATTCTTGGGGACGTCATGTTTATGGTAAAGGCTCAAAAATGATTAAATAATATGAAACATTATGCTACAGGGTGGGCTTGTAATTTAAATGATATTTTTGTAAGGTTTCCATATGAAAAATGTAAATCCTTAATGACTAAATTTAAAACTAAACAACTTCGCAGATAGAAAGTTAAACAAGTTTTTAGAGAAGGTATTTAGTAGGTTCTTGAAGATATTGTTGAAAATAATATAACATACAAAATTCAAGGAGTAGGTTATCAAGGAGGAGAACTTCATATGGAAGCCATTACAGGTCCGGAGTTTGAGAAAGTTAGATAGAAAGGAAAATTCGAAGATGTTGATTTTTTAGAATCAGTATTTACAGGATTTCAGTTATATTTATATATTCACGGAAAGAGGGATAATTTTCTACATAGAAGAAAGTTTCCTGTTTATATAAGTTCGTTCTTAAAGAATAAACTTACTAATTATACTAATCAAGGAAAGGTATATTGTTAAATGAAAATAAAGAATGTTAATGATTATGTTGATTCAGTTCATGAGAAATTTCCAGAATTAACTAGAGAGGAAGTAAAAAGAATTTTAGTTTATGGATGGAAAATGATAATTTAGTATGTAAGTGCAGGCAATGATGTTTCAATGATGACTCGTGAAAAATTTATGTTTATTGGAATGATTCCGAAAAGTGGATTGGCTGCATTCAAAACATATTGTTATAAGTTATCGAAGAGAATAGCTTATATGTTTAAAAGAACGAATTCTGAATGGGATGGATATTATTACTTTACACGTAGTGAACCTTAGTTTAAAGAATATCTATCTTAGTCTAGAAAGTAGTATAAAGTTTTCAAAGATGTATATCTTTTTAAACTTCTTGAGGAATTGAGAATTAAAAATCCATGTTCGCCATATATTTTTAGATTAAAAGAATAGAAAACGAGATGGATGTCAAAATATTATAAAGAGATTAGAACAAAAAATGCAGAACTTATAACAGTTCGAGATGCTTTAACTATGAATGATGTAATGACTTCATACAACAAATTTAAATATATACAACAATAATGGAACAAGCTGTAAATCAATTTAATAAAGGACTTTAGAGCGATACCCACCCAATGGTTCAGGGCAATGATACACTCTCCGATGCTCTAAATGCTACTTTTGTCACAATGAATGGTAATGAAGTAGTATTACAGAATGATATGGGTAATAGGAGAGTAGATAATGCATTTCTTCCATCTGGATATGAACCAGTTGGAATAAAGGAGTATGGAGGAATTATATATGTTGCTTCATATAATCCAATAACTAACAGAGGACAAATTGGAAGTTTTCCGTCTCCAGAAAGAAAAATAAATTCTTTAGACGATGAAAGTCTTGGGTGTGAATTTAAATTATTTGATCACTTCTATGATCCATCAATAAATCCTATAAGATTTATAAAATCTGATGTTGTTTTACTTCAATTAACAAGTGATACATCACTTCACGCTGGGGATAAATTTGCAATTTATTCTGATCAAATAACTACTTGGGGTTAGTATCTTACAAATTATTATAATACATTTTATGATAAAATTATAACTCCGAAAAATAAACATTTAACTCTATCTGTTGGAATATTAAATTCTTAGAATTAGTTTGTTGATATAACTAAAAATTTAAAAAGATGGACTACTAAATCTAAATAGGAATTAGTAGGTACGGAATTTATAATGAAACATTGGTCAGAAGAAATAAAATATACTGATAAACGCTCGGAAGATTATATATTTAATGATGGATATTTTATTTCTAGATATAATATCGATGATAACTCTGAATATACACAAGATGATAGGGATTTAATAAGAGAAAGACAAGTAGTTACAGCTAATACTTATTCTTACAAATTAGTTGGTCCTTTATATTTAAAAGTTCAACTTAATCATATTCAAGAATTTAGTTTTGATATTTCTGGAGATAAAGAACCAATTGAAAGAAGTAATAATAATAAGATAACATTATATATTACAGCTGATATAACATACAATTGTCCTGATACTGCAGGATATGGTACATCGAATTCCAGCAAGTATCAATTTTTAAATGATGGAAAAATAAAAGATTGGATTTCTTCTGATTCAATAGATGAAGATGATTCAACAGATTATTGGTGGCCTTTTGATTTTTATATTAGACAAAGTGGAAATTATGTAAAAGAAACATCAAGAATAAAGTCTGTAACATTCACTAATCCTGTATATGATTATGATACAGGGTTATATAAAACAAAGGCTACAATGAAATGGGTACATAATAGTTTCTATGGAGATGATCGCAACACAAAATTATATTATTTTATAGGAGTTGATTCAGGTATCCCCCACGATAAAGTAAATGACATAGAAGGAGAATTACATCCATATTATATAGAAACATTATCAACTTACGGTTCAATAGATATAACTAAACTCGGTAGCGGAGAAATAAATTTAAAATCATTTAGATTCTTTAATAATGATGAATCTACTACAATAACATATGTATTAGAAGCTTATCCTAAGGTTAATTAGAAGTTTAATAGTATATCTATGACATTTGTAAATGTTATGGATCCAGTTCATTCTTTTACATATAGTAATCTTCCAGTTAATAATGGAAAAAATATTGTAACTATAGATTGGGAAAATAAAATAGAGAGTAGACAATTATATAAAGTATATATTACTGCATATGATAATACTAGAGGATATAATTTAGACAATAGATGGTTTTTAAGTACAAAATTATTTAATGATTGTTATAATCCATAGTCTTAGAATTTTGTTGAAGATTTTGGTCCTAAAATATATACTCCAGCAGATCCTGAATATAATAGTAGTTATGGAATTTTATATAATAAATTAAGAGTAAAACTAAAATTAGAAACAAATCATTTATCAAGAGGAACTGTTACAAAAGGTGTTACTAATGGAAATCTAATAGAGGATAGTTCAAAGAAATATATTAAGTATTATTCAGAAAATTTATATAAATTAAATGAAACAATTAATGATTATCTAAAAATAGATAATGAAGATTTATATCCAGAAGGAATTTATATTGCTACTAGTAGTCCGTTAATACCTGTAAAAGAGGCTGTGCTTAAAAGAGATTTCGAAATAGAAACAGCAAGTAATGGTAGTGAAGTTTCAGTAGAAAATGATACTAAATTAAAATTAAACTTT
>CACZGA010000005.1 GCA_902780585.1 uncultured Erysipelotrichaceae bacterium
TATAGAGATGTACTTCCTTAACGATGATATAGATAGTGATATGTAAAATTAAGTCGGCATTAACTTTAGAGTTAATGTCGATTTTTATTTTGTGAGGTAAAGCAAATGGGGAACAGTACGAATTATACCGTTAATATTAAAGCTTTATTTGACGCGGGAGATGCATTAAGTAAGATAAAAAATATTTAGACGGTATTAAATAATTTAAAATTACCAGATAATTTAAGGACTAGTTTAGATAGTAATTTTAGAAGTTTAGACAAAGCTCTTTAGGATTTTTAGAGTAAAAGTGAAAAAGGAGTAAAAAGTCGGGCGGACGCTACTGGGATAACTAAATCTTTTGATACAGTTGTAAGAGAATTTGAAAATATAGATAAAATAGTTACTAAAATCAAAACAGAAATGGGAGATTCTATTGATTTAAGTAATTTTATTAATGTAGACCCCAGCGTAAAGAAAAAATTAGAAGATATAGGAAAAGAAATAACTGATTTATAGAATTAGTTAAATAATGTAAATACTTCCAAATTAAAAGAAATAGAGAACGTTCTTGGTAAGTTAAAAACAGAAAAATCTAAAGAAAAAATAGGTGATGCTTTAAATATTTTTAAAAATGCTAAAGATGTTAAAGATATAGAAAAAGCAGTTCAATTAATTGAATAGGCTAAAAAAAGTTATAATGGGTTATTAACTACAGAGAATAAAAAAGGTTTGGGAGAAAATGGTACTGCACATTAGATTGTCGCAACCTATGAAGAAATTATTGGTATACTTGGAAAAGCTAAAACAGAAGTTTAGGATTTTCAAGATCAAATTAATCAAAAATAGGGTGAAGGGTTAAAGACTGCAGCAGATGAGGCTGAAAGATTAAGTACTAACGCGAATGGGGCGGTGAATGGGTTACATTCATATGCTAGTGCGGCAAAAGATGCTAGGTCTGGTGTAGAAGAATTAACCGATGCCTAGAGAGATTTTAATTCTTAGGTTGATTAGGTAAAACATCGTATTCAATATTTCTTTGGTCTTGCTAATTCTATTAATCTTGTAAAGCGTGCAGTTCGTAGTGCTTTTGAAACTGTAAAAGAATTAGATAAAGCTATGACTGAAACGGCAGTTGTTACTAATTATACTATTAAAGATATGTGGAAACAATTGCCAGAGTATACTAAACGTGCGAATTCTCTTGGTGTAACTACTAAAGAAGCTTATGAAAGTGCGACATTATATTATCAATAGGGTTTAAATACTGAATAGGCTGCGGCACTTTCTACAGAAACCTTGAAGATGGCACGTATTGCTGGTCTTGATGCGGCGGATGCTACCGACCGTATGACTAACGCTCTTCGTGGTTTTAATATGGAATTAAATGCGACTTAGGCGTAGAGAGTAGATGATGTTTATTCACAACTTGCGGCCATGTCTGCATCTAATGTAGATGAAATTTCTACTGCTATGACCAAAGTAGCTTCTTTGGCGCATAATGCCAATATGGAATTTGAAACCACTGCGGCATTCTTAGCACAAATTATTGAAACCACTCGTGAAAGCGCGGAAACTGCTGGTACTGCGTTAAAAACAGTTGTAGCTAGATTTTCTGAAGTTAAAAAATTATATGATACAGATTAGTTAAAAGGCTAGGATGAAGAGGGCCAAGTAATTGATGTAAATAAAGTTTCTGCGGCACTTCGCTCGGCGGGGATTGATTTAAATAAATACTTTTTAGGTGAAGTTGGCTTAGATGATATTTTTATGGAATTAGCATCTAAGTGGGATTCACTTACCAATATTCAGTAGAGATATATTGCCACTTAGGCTGCAGGTAGCCGTCAACAGTCACGTTTTATTGCATTAATGGCAGACTATGCGCGTACGCAAGAATTAGTTAGTGCAGCATATAGTTCAAATGGTGCGGCAGAAAAATAGTTTGAAAAGACTTAGGATTCTATGCAATCTAAACTTGCAAGACTCAAAAATGCTTGGAATGAATTTACGATGGGTCTTGCTAATAATGCACTTTTAAAAGCTGCAGTAGATGGATTAACTTAGTTATTAAATATAATTAATAAAATTACAAGCGCGCTTGGTGGTGGAGTGGGCTCTTTTGCTAAGTGGTTTGTTGCTATTAAAACAATTTCTGGGTTAGGAAAAGCTTTTAGGCATGGTGGAATTGCAGATAAAGCTTTAACTAAAGTTTTAGGTGGAACTATTTTTAGTAGGTTATTAGGAGCCCAACCCAAAGCTGCAGAAGGCGGTTAGTAGGCGTAGACCGGTACAGAAGCTTAGGGAGCGCAAGGTGGTACTTAGACTAGAGTTTTTGGAACTGGTGGAATATTAAGAAGTATTTTTAGTGGCGATTTAAAGAAAAATATATAGGCTTTTAAAGAAAAATATCCTAACATGCGGCCTCTAACCGCTGAAGAAGTTTATTCGAGTGGTATGGCGATAGATTCAGAGTATGCTGATTCATTAATAGATGCAGAAATGATGGCTACAAAGACTTCTCTTTTTAGTGCGTTAGGTAATGCTTTTAAAGGTACTAAAGTCGGCGGAGCTATTTCTAAAATTCCTACTCTTTGGGGCGCCGGAGCTTTAAGTGGAGCAGCTACTTTAGCTACTACACTTGGCGGAATTGCTGCTACAGTGGCTGCGATATATGCTGGTTATAAGATTTGGCAGAATACTAGTTTGGAAGGTTAGTTATAGTAGGCTAATAAATTAGCCAAATCTATGAGTGTTGTCGCAGATAATACTTAGAGAGCCAACACCGAAGTAAAAAAAGTTTAGAGTGAATACGGCGAAAAAAATGCCGCGGTTGAATCAGCTTTAACGCAAGAAGAGAGGTAGGCCGCGGTTAGAGAAAGAACTGATTATGTCGCTGAATTAATAAAATCTAATGAAAAATATGCTGATTATTTAATTTCTACTTTTGAAAATGGTGAATTAGTTTTAAAATTAGATGAAAGTTCTATTAATGCTCTTGCAACCGCTACTGCAGAAGCAGAAAAAAAAGCTAGTTCGGCTTCTGATTTTACGGCTGCAACGGCTGCAGGGAAAGAGGCGGCAGTTTATGAAGCCAAAGCTAAAGAAATAAGAGAGTTTGGGCCAAATGGTGGATATTATAAAAAACCAGAAGAATTAGATGAAAAAGAATATTAGGAATATTTAGCTTATTAGAAACAAGCAAATAGTGCAAGACTTAGAGAGAAAGCCTACGCGAAGGCGGCTTATGCCAATTTAATAAATACTACAGGATTGACCGATGCGGCGGCTGACGCGGTTGCCTCAGCGTTAGCAGAAGGATTTAGTTCGGATAAGTTTTTATCGTAGACTAAAAAGAAATAGAGAGCTGATTGGTGGTCTGGTAATGCAACAAAAGAATAGCTTAGAGCTACCTATAAAACTCTTTATGGGACAGACGCAGGAGATTTAGATAAAGATGCTTTAGCTGATGCTGTTGCAACTGCGGAAGTAATACAAGGTTCATATGAAAAGATTGCTAGTTCTATTACTAAGATTACTAGTAAAGAAGGCGGTTTAAAATTACTAGAAGTAATTGCTGGGACTTATGCTGGTAGTTTAGAAAATATTGGAACAGAATTATCAGATGCTTTTGATAGTTTAGATAAAGAAACTGCAAAAAATCTTTTAGAAGCTCTTAATCTTTCGTCTTCAAAAGATTTAGCTACATTTTTAGGTGAAGCTATAGATGGAATTATAAACAATAGAAAAGAATTATAGAAAAATGCTGTAAAATCTTTAATGAAAACTGGCGTAAAAGAAACTAAAACTTTAAAAGATTTTACTAAATTAGAAGCAGAATAGTAGAAAAAAGTTTTATAGATTGGTGAAAATTTAGCTGATTATGGTGTTGATTTTAGGCAAAAAGTATTGGGCGCTATGGTTGATGCGGTGCAACCTGGTGCGGAAAATAAAGATATTTAGAATTTTATTGATAGCTTTTCAAATAATATAATATTAACTTATTAGTCAATTTAGAAAGAAATAAAAAACACTAGTAGTGAAGCAAGTGCTTTTGCAGAAGAATTAAAGAAAACTGGTGAGGAAAGTGGGATTTTTTCTAATGAGAATCTTGTTCAATTTTATCTTACTTCTGGAGAATTTGAGAGTTTAACTGAATAGGTTGATAAATTTATCGAAGAAAATGGAAAAATAACTGCTGATAATATTAATGAATTAGCAAAAAGTAGTTAGTCTCTTGCCGCTTTAATAGATATGGGGACAATGAAAGCCACCGGGATGGCTAGAGCGATACAAGCATTTAGTGCGGGGAATATTGCTATTTCAGATTTAAATGATAATGTATTAGAAGTATTTAATTCTTTTGAAAATTTAAATGATATAATTGCAAAAGCTTCTTATTTTATAAAGAATTTTGATGCTGGTGAAGATTGGGGAGAATCTTTTGATTTTATTGAGTCTGCGATTGAAACTATAGAAGGTTTTGTAAACTCTAGAGAATTTGGTAATCCTTAGCTTCAAAATTATTGGGGTGCAATTTTTAAGACCTCTCCTTCTGATTTAGATGGGTGGAATAAAGGAATAGAAGTTTTAAAAGAACTCCAAGAATGGGGTGGTGGCCGTTTCTGGACTAACGTAATGGGGACGACTCTAGATGAAGAAACTGGTATTATGACCAATATGGGTGTTGGTAATTTAACCAGTTCTCAATATAGAGATTTAATGCGTTAGAGAGCTAATGAATTTACTAGAGCGCGAGGAATAGCAGATTTTACTGATGATTATTTAAATATGCAATTCTAGAATATGGCAAATCATGATTACGGAGTTGTAAAATAGTTAGCAGCAAATGATGTTCGGGCAATAGCAGAATCATACAAATAGGCTTATGGAGAAGAAGTTCCTACTAAAGCTGATATATAGGCTATTGCGGATGGATTTGGAATTACTCCATAGGCAGTTTTAGATGCATATAATGAGTTATATAAACAAACTCTTTCGCTTGATTAGTTAAAAGAAAACGTTAAAAAAACTGGCGAAGTTTTAGACAAAGCTGTTAAAGAATCTTTTGAAGAAGTACAAAAAGAAAAAGGTGGAAAAAAGGGCGGAGAATTACTATCTGAGCTTGGCATTGATTCTACTACTGGAGAGTTTGATATTGGTACCTTAAAAGCTAATATAACTGATATAGTTCCAGAAATTTAGAATGGAAGTATAAGCGCAGAGGAGTGGATTAATTAGTATATCGGATCTTAGGGCGGAAAAGTATAGGTTCCAGTTGAGTTTAAAGTATTAAAAGATAATGGTGATGGTACATTTGGTTATGAGACTATAGAAAAAACATTAGAAATAACCAATTTAGGTGAACTTTAGAATGGAGTTGACCAATTAACTAATGAATTTAATAATTTAAATGCTTCAGCTTTAGTTGGTAGTATTGATGGGGCGAATGAAGCAGCAAATAATTTACAATCTATTCTTGAGAATTTAAAAATTACTTTAGATAGTAGCGCATTATAGTCTGCTCTTACTACTGCAGAAAATATAAATAGTACATTAAGTGCGACTATTAATAAAACAGTAAATATTACAAAAGTTTATACTGGTGACAAAGGGAATTCTTCTTCTAGTGGTTACTCTTCTACTAATGCTGAAATGGGTGAAGCTGCTGGAGGTTATGTTTCTTATGCCTCTGGTTCTCGAAAGATAAAGCCTGGTATTGCACTTACTGGTGAAGAAGGCCCCGAACTTGTTTGGAATAAAGAAGGTGGGTATGCTTATCTTACCGGAAAGAATGGACCAGAGTTTAGGAAGTTAGTTGCAGGGGACTAGATTTTTCCATCAGATTAGACCAAGGCTATTCTTGCACGCGGTGTGACTCCTTCTCTTGCAAAGGGAGGAAAAGTAGTTCCTTCTTTGGCTGATGGAGATACTATTTGGACTAATGATAAAGATAAAGGAAAAGGTTCTGGAAGCGGAGATAAGAAAAAAGACGACGAATTTAAAATGGACCTCGATAAATATTATAATATGGTTGAGGACATTAATGAACTTCTTCGTCTTCGTAATCTCTTAGAAACTAATTATAACCAACTCCTTAAAATCGAAGGTAAAACTGGTAAAGAAATCTATGATAATCTTACCAAACAATTGGATTTATTGCAACAACGCTACTAGATAACTGAAGACCTCGCGGAGAAACGTAAACAACAAATTATAGACCTCGTCGCAGAAAACGAAGAATTATCTAAATACGCTTGGTGGAATAACGAAGATTTAACTATTGAAATCAACTGGGATTTAGTTAATGGAATTACAGATAAAGATGAAGGTAGTAAAGTAAAAGATTATCTTTCTAAACTTGAAGATTTTCAATCTAAATATGATGATATGATTGAAAATTTAGAAGATATAGAATCTACAATTCAAGAAATTAAAGAGCGTGGAAAGGATGAATATAAATCTCTTGAAGACCGCACTCGTGATGCGTTAATTAAACAAATTTAGGATAAAATAGATGAATTAACCGATGTAGATAAAGCTATTACAGATACAAATCAAAAATTATTTGATTCTATGCAGGAAACTTTATCTATGCAACGCTAGTAGAGAGATAATGCAGAAACAGAATCTGAATTAACTGACAAAGAAAAGCGTCTTGCCTATCTCCAATAGGATTCTTCTAATGCAAATCAGGTCGAAATTGCAAAACTTCAAAAAGAAATTGATGATGCTCGTTAGGATTATACAGATAATTTAATTGATCAAAAGATTAGTGAACTTTAGAGATAGAATGATGAAGCGCAAGAGCAGCGTCAACAATAGATAGAATTAATGCAGCGTTCGCTTGATTGGTAGGAGAAAGATGGCCAATTTTGGAATGAAGCTTATCGTTTAATAAGCGAAGGAACCGATGCAACTGGAGCACTTATACATAAGAGTGATTTAGAAAATGTACTTAAAGGCAGTGAAGGTTGGGCAGGTTTGTCCGATGAAGGCAAGATGGATTGGCTTAAAACCTTAGAAGATTAGGTCGCGCAAGGTATCGCGTATCTTGAATAGAGCCGTTAGTTGGAAGATTTAGGTACTAAAGAAGGCACTCAAATTAGTTTTACTAATGCGAAAGGTGAGCGGTTAACTGGTACGGTAGATAAAGACGGTAACGTGGTAGTTAAAAATAAAGATGGTTCTACGATAACTTATAAAGATGTTTTTTAGGACTATTATGGAAATTATAGAACTTTTGAGGGTTCTGGAGAGACTAAAGCAGCGCCTAAACCGGCTACTTCTACTGGAACTGGAGGAAAAACTACTGGGTCTACTACTACCACAACTGGTGGGAGTGATAGTAATAAGAAAGTTACGGCCTCAAATAATGGTGAAATTGAATTTTAGTATGAAGCCGAAGATGAATTTGACCATTGGGTTTATTATAGGTAGAAAGGTACTACAAAATGGAAGAATAAAGGGCTAGAAGGACATAACTTTGTTAATGGACAATGTAGTAAGTGCCATTATATTAAATAGGTTAATACTAAAGGTAAAAGTTTAGATTTTTTAGAAAAATAGTTAGAAGCAGCTAGCACCTCTAAATTTAATGAAGATACTCAAAATAAAACTAATGGAAGTGTTACTAGACCTGTTGGTAGGACGAATAAAAAAATAGGTGAAGGTACTGCATCAATTCCTAAAGTTAAGCATGAAGACTCTACGACATAGGAGAGGATGACAGACAAAGAATTAAATGATTTAATAGATTCAAATATTGATGAATTTAATAATTTGGTTTATCCTACTACTACTAAAGTTACCGGTACTCATGGGAAAAAGGTAGGAACTGGCACAGCGTCAGTTCCTACTTCTAAATCTTCAAATAATAATACTAGTAATATAACTAAAAAAGAAGAAGAAGAAAAGAAAAAATGGACTCTTTTAGATGCTCTTAAAGCTACTGGTATGTTTGCTTCCGGCGGTCTTGCAGATTTTACCGGTCCGGCATGGCTTGATGGTACTCGTTCTCATCCAGAGCTTGTCCTTAATTCTCGTGATACACAAAACTTTATCGAACTTAAAGATACTCTTGCTGATATGCGTAAAAATGGTAGTCTTTCTCTTGCGGGAGGAGATAGTTACTATGAAATTGTAGTTAATGTAGATTAGATGTCTAGTGATTACGATGTAGATAAAGCTATCGACCGCATTAAGGCTCGTCTCGCGCAAGACGGTGCTTATCGCAATGTAAATGCTCTTTCTCGACTTCGATAAATTTAAATAACGAAATAAATAGAGTAGGGTCTAAAAAACCCTACTTTATTTATAGAGTTAAAGCGGCAAATAGATATAAAGCGATTAAAGGAGGAATGACATATGCCTATTAAGGGTGATTTTATATCTTTTTCATATAATGGTGTCCATTCTACCGAATTAGGGATTGTGCACGTAAGTTCGTCTGATAGATATGCAGATGCATTACTTCCTACAATCCAAGACAAAACCGTTTAGGTTCCAGGTAGTGATGGCACTTATTTTTTTGGAAGTTATTATACACAAAGACCTATAACGCTTAATATAGCGTTTGATAGGATGACGGAGACTTTACTTAGACGCACGCGGGCTTTATTTGGAGATAAATAGTCTCACCCATTAGTTTTTGACGAAGAACCATATAAAGTATATTATGCAAAGGTTACTGGTACACCGTAGTATAATTATATTTGTTTTAATAATTATGAGGATGATAGTAATATAAATCCACGTATTTACAAGGGAGAAGGGACAATTAATTTTATTTGTTATGATCCTTTCGCGCATTGTCCAAATTAGTATAAATATTTAGATCAGTGGACAGTTAATAATCCAGACTGGTATAAATATGATAATAAAAATGAATGGAAGTATAGTGCTAATTTACTAAATACTAAAGGAACTGATAATGCGGCTTATGATACTTTTTTAAATAGAAGTTTTAAATTATATAATCCCGGTGATGTAGAAACAGATTTTAAATTAATAGTTCCAATTGGTCCTACTGAGACACCTACAAGTTTTAGTGGTATTAAAATTACTGAAGGAGGATAGACTTTAGAAAATCATACCTTAGATTTTAATGCGCCAGTTACTAAAAAAGGTAACGATACTCATTTATTATTTAATTCTAAAACTAATTTAGTTGAAGGGTTAATAAAGGACCAAAATAATAAATTTATACGTACTGGAAATTTATATAATGAAAAGATTGGAGATGGCCATTGGTTCCGTATTCCAGTTAATTAGGAAAATAAAGAGTGGTATTTTACTATAGTTGATTATAGTGCCGCACAAGGTACGGATAAACCCATTTTAGAATATGATTATCTTTACTTCTAATACGAGGTAAAAACTATGAGTATAATTAAAAAACCTTATGAAATCTCTATTTGGAGAGATAAATTAATATATATAGGTAAAGATGGTAATGCCTATGATTCTTTATATGATATGAGTGGTATTACTACTGTAGATTATCAATATTATGATGAAGAACGACTCGCGACGATTGGTTCTGATGTAATGACTTCTCCTGCGCGCGTTGTAAATCCAGTATTTAAAAGAAATATAAATGGTACTGAGACTCTTACTTTTGATATGTATTATTAGTATGAAGATATTGAAAGTGGGGAAATAGTTCGGAATCCTTTAATTGATTTAGTTATTGATGAGAGAAAAGTTAAATTAAAATATGAAAATAAATGGTATGATTTTATTGTAAAAAAAGACGATGAAAAAGGTAGAGATTATAAATATTCTTATACTTGTACTGGCCTTGCGGCGAATGAATTAGGAAAAACTGGATTTAACGTTGAATTAGATACAGAATTAGAAAATAATATGGGGACTGTCACTGAATTAGCGTAGGAAGTTTTGCGTAATTCAGATTGGTATTGTCCTACAGATGGATAGGAAATTATTGACCAAGTTAACGAAGAAGCATTATATTATATTGAGCTAAAAAGTAGTATAGTTGCTAAAAAAATTAGTGATAATACAAGTTTTGGAACAATTAATAGTGGCAGTTATATATATGCATATTATACACCTTATGCAAATTAGGTAAAAGATTATTTTCAGTTTATATATGTAAATGAGAACGGTGGTGCTGCAGCCCCTGATTTATTAGAGGATGGGGTTACTATTAATTGCAATGGTACGAGAACATATGATTTATATTGTGATAACGTACAATGGAGTAATGATAAACCTAATTTTGAAGAGTCTGCCAGTGTTTCAAACTATCGTGGTCGGCGCTATGTAAAGAAACAGTTAAGTACTTATGACCCAACTCTAAAATAGACAGTATTAAAATATAGACGAGAAGTTGAATTAGATGCAGAGACTTTTAATAAAAATAAAACTTCATACTATTATTATGAAGATAAATTATTTAAATAGTGTACTCCTAATTCAGTATATAATAATCTTATAGATTATTATAAGATTTATTATGGCTATACAACTACTGAATATATTGATACTACTACTGTATAGAATTATATATATAATTCTACTAATTTTGCTGGTACTTCTTATTGGAGCATTCATGGTGCAGCTACAAATAAATCAATTCAAGCTAAAGTTTTTCCTGACGTAAAGAGTACTAATCCTAATTTAGAAAGAAATGGATATTTAGTTGTTAATTTTGGTAATAGTACAAGTACTAGATTAGTGAATGATGGGATAATTTAGAATTACTCTCGCATAGATAAATTTGAAAAGGGAGAAGTATATAGATTAAGAGTTTGTGCTGGCACGGTTAACGGAAATAATTTTACTCGTTTATCTACTTTACCCTTTAAATGCATAGTCAAGAAATATAAATTAATAGATGTAGATACTCCAAGTGAAGATATAATTTATTTTGATTCTGGTAATGCTACCGGTACTTTAAGTGGTGATTATATTTATGTAGATATGACATGTAGTAATTCAGCTACATGGCGAGAACTTAAAGAAAGAGCAGGAATATTTTTTATTCTAAAAAATGGGAATAATACAGACTATTATATTAAAGATATACAATTTTTTAAAAAAGTCACTGGTAAAAATGGTGTTATTAACCCAGACGATTCAATAGAGAATTTGCCTGATATTCGTGTTAAAACTAAAAATTATTTTTATGACCCAGAAGTCAATATTGGAAAGATTGCCCCAGAAGATTATGTATATAGTGAATCAGACCCAACTTTATATACCGCGTTATATGGTACTGGAAATAAATAGTTTGAAAAAGTACGCAGTATAACGGCAAAAGAATCAAATAGATTTAATTTGCTATAGGAATTAAGTGAGACTTTTGAGTGCTGGGTAAGATTTGATATATCACATGATACTACTGGAAAAATAAATATAGAAAGTTTCGATTATTATAATATAGTAAATCTTACAGTTGGCACTAGCGCGGAAGGCAAATATATTTATGATTGGTATACAAGGCAATATATAGAATAGCCAAGTGGCGCGGTAGTAATAAAAGGTTAGAAATATTATGAAAAAGTACTGCGTCGGCGCCAAGTAAAAAGAGTTTATTTTTATAAGGAAATTCTTATTGAAAATTATGCTGGTTTTAAATATGGAATTAACTTAAAAGATAATAATCGCACTCTAGATAGTGAACAGATAGTTACAAAAATTATTGTTAAAGATAATACTTGTGAATAGGCTGAGAATGGTTTTTGTTCGATAGCTCGCGCAGAAGATAATCCAATAAAAGAAAATTTCGCCTACAATTTTGATTATTATACTTCTTAGGGACTTATTAATTAGTCTACTTTAAATAATGACTTGTATCTTTAGTTAAATGGTAGTGTAGGATTATATCCTAGATTATCTAAATTAAATAAAGAACGTAATCAATTAATTGATTCGGCGGCGCCACTTGCTAATTCTATCAGTGATTTAAGTGCATAGTATTAGACCGCACTTTTAACTTATGACGCGGCAGAAAAAGAATTATAGAGAATGAAAGACCCTAAGAGTGGAACTATTTATCAATATACTCATTATAAATATGAAGATTTTTATAATTAGTATAAAAGTTCTGGCTAGGCCGTTTCAGCCTATAGCAATGAAATTTATTATATTAAAGTTAGTGGGATAAATAACATTACTACAAATAATGGCGCTGGTACTATTTATTACTATGTAGTGACGAATGATACGACTCCATAGGATAATACCGAATATTATTATATTTCTAGCGGTCACTTTACTGAATTAGGGTCTAATAAGTTTAGGGAAGGCTGTATATATTATGAAAGATTGACTAACCCAAGCTATGGCGCGGAAACTTATTTTGAAACCGGTGATAATACTACTAGGCTTACTTTTACTGGTACTAGTAATCCAGAAGTATATATTTATGGTGCTGTGCGTAGAGTAGATAAATTTGGCGCGGAAGATTATATAGATGATAATTTT
This sequence comes from uncultured Erysipelotrichaceae bacterium, assembly GCA_902780585.1. Lineage (GTDB taxonomy): Bacteria > Bacillota_I > Bacilli_A > RF39 > UBA660 > UBA3789. The sequence continues at coordinate 12,433 of CACZGA010000005.1, forward strand.
ACAATTTCAACTCTTGAAAAAATAGTAACTCAAGAAAATAATAAGCAAGATGCAGCAGATAAAATGTCTCATATAAAAGATGATTTAGATGAGACTTAGGCATAGTATGATAGTATTTAGGATTAGCTTAAATCTATTGCAAATGCTACCGATGAAGTAGAAAAAGAATTCACAGTAAAATATGCTCGTTATATTCAAGAAGGTTCATGGACGGATGACAATTATATGGATGATGATTTATATTATCTTGATGCGTTGTCTGTACTATATTAGTCTGCCTATCCTAAAGTAAGTTATAATTTTAGCGTTATAGACTTAAGTTAGCTTGAAGGATATGAAGGGTATAAATTTGATATAGGTCATAAAACTTATGTTGAAGATACTGAATTTTTTGGTTATTAGTGGGTTAATAATCTTCGCACTCCTGCGAAAGAGCAAGTAGTTGTTACTGAAGCTACTATCTATTTAGATGAAGTAGATAAAAACTAGTTAAAAGTTCAAAATTATAAATCTCATTTTGAAGATTTATTTCAACGTATTACCGCTGCAACACAAAGTTTAGAATTCCATAGCGGTGAATATGCTAAAGCTGCGGGAGTAGTTACTGCGACTGGTGAGATTTCTTAGAGTGTAGTTTAGAGGTCTTTAGCTAATTCTAATTATATAATTTCAAATTCTCATGACTAGTCAGTTGTATGGGATGAAACGGGCATTTAGGCTACTAATTTAACTGACCCATTACAAGTTACTCGTTTAGCTAGTGGCGGAATATTAGTTTCTGCTGATGGTGGTAATAGCTGGGGAGTTGCTATTAGTGGATATGGTATTAATACTAATTATTTATCTGCTGGAGTAATTGATGCGGATAATATTAATATTATGTCTGGCGCGTTTCCAACTTTTAGATGGGATGCAAAAGGATTAAGAGCTTATGGATATACAGCTAATGACGACGGCTCAATGCGTAGCTATGACCCAAGTAAATTTGTAAATTATGATAGATTTGGTATTTATGGTATTAATGGTATAACAAATCCTGAATTTAATACTATATAGAATGTAGAAGATAATGCGATTTTTGCGCTTACTTGGAATGGATTATTTATGCGTTCGACGCATAGAAATGGATATATAAGAATTAGTCCTACTGAAGATATAGTATTAAAAGAATATGGGACTAATGGAGATATAGTAAGAGGAAAATTTGGAATTATCGAAGTTAAGTCAGGTGAAACTGAAGATAAAGAAGTCTACGGTCTCGCGCTTTATGATCCAAGTGGAGATGTTACTTTTAAATCTACTGATGAAGGTTTTTTATGGCTTGCTACTCGTATGGATATTGGTATTCCGAATCGTGGCACACAAATTTATTTAGGAATTGGTGTGGAGGCAACTCAAGAAGAACAAGCTATAATTGGTAGTGAGCATGGAAAAAAAGTTTTTAGAGTTCATGGTGATACTGATGAAGAAAGTGGTACTGGTGGAGAGTCTCCTTTAGATAGATTTACTGTTTATGAAGATGGTTTTGTTGTATCACATGGTAATTATATTGAAGGTCCATTAGTAGTTACTGGTGGAGGTTAGATAGGAAATATGAGTGTTGTAGGATTAGTTGATACTGTTGGAGTTAGGATTACTCCAGGGAACACGACTTTTAAAGAAGACGCGAATCATTAGGGAACTCCTTCTTAGGTAGTATTTGGAGTTAAATCTGGTTTACCTGCTGAAACATTATATAGCTGGTATTATGGTTCTAATCCAAGTAATTTAATAGTAGTACCTTCTAGTTTAATTTCTGGAAATTAGGTAACTTTAAATTATAGTGATATATAGAATATGTTTTCTAATGGAGTTATGTATTTAGAAGTAATAGCTTATACTCCTTATAGTGTTAGTCCGTAGGAATTTAATTAGAATCCTACTCAGTATTATATTAAAAACGGAAATAATTATGTACAATGTACATCATCTTCAATTTATAGTTCTAGTACTACATATTATGTAAGAGTTAGTGATAGAATTACATTAAGTATGATTAAGGATGGCGCTGATGGTAGTGGAAGCGTGGTTTATACTTATTCTATAGATAGTTCATTAGGAAAATTAATTAATCCTGATACGACTTCTAGTACTTACACTATTATTGCTGGTCATGTATATAAAACTATAGGTACTTCTGCGCCTTAGGAAATAACTGATAATGTAAGTTAGTGGGTTTGGTGGCGGTCTATTAATAATAGTGGTAATTATACCGAGGTTCTTGAACCTGAAGCTCACCAAGATGTTAGAGACAATGAAATTCGTTAGACTTTAAATGGTTGGGATAATTTATCATTATTTTTTACAGCAAAGATTGATGCATAAAGGAGGGATATATGAGTACAGTAGTTTTAACTAGTGATAGAGTAGATATTACAAAAGTAGGTAGTACTCCTGGTCCTTCTGGTAATAATTTTAAAGTTTATTATTGTTATAAAAGAAGCAGCTCTCCGTTAGTTGCAGGAGATTAGCCTTCGGAAAATTATACTGTAAATTTTACTAATTAGAGTATTTCTCCTAATCCTGCAACTAATGGGTGGAGTGCAGAAATTCCAAATGGAAAAGACCCATGCTATATGTCTACCGCTATTTTTTCAGGAAATACTAATGAGGTTACTTCTACTTTTAGTAATCCTATAAAATTAGTAGAAAATGGAAAAGATGCTAATAATTATACTATTCATACAACTAGTGAAGAAATTATAAAATTTAAACGTAGTGATTCTAGCGCGGAAAGATTATTATGGGAGCTTTCTCCTTCAATTTTATAGATAAGCGCTTTTGATTTGAACAATTTATCGACTATTAGTAATAGTAATTATACTCCAGTAAATAATATTACTCCAGAACAATTTAATGCTAGTAAAGAATCATATTATTATAAAGATAATAATAATGAATATATTCAATGTCTTGTGACTAGTGTATTTGATCCTTCGATAACTTATTATATAAAAGTATCTTTTTTTGAAATCTCGCTTTTAGTAGGCGGTTATAATTTAGAGGATATATTAGTCAATTTAGAAGATTATTTATATATAATTAAAGATAGTCATGGTGAAATAATAGACTTATATAATTATATTTTTGATATTACAAAATTTTATAATGATATTATTGATGATACTATAACTATTGATTCTGGAGTTGATAGACTTACAGTTATAAATGCCCTTTTAAATTTTTTTAATAATGTTAGTAGTCAAGATATAAAAATTAGCACAGTATTGCATGAAGATGAAGAAGTAACTTATAATATTGAAAAGTTTATTAGCGTAAAAAATGGTTTAAGCGAAGATATGCTTAAGTTTGATTTAAATGCTAGTAATCTCAATTTGGCTATTTAGAATACAGGGCTTGCTTTTGGCGCTGAAGGTCTTACAGTGACTAATGGTGGTTTTAAAATTTATACTGATAATGGGATTGATGGACCAAAACAAGTTTTTTGGATAGATGAATAGAATAAATAGTTATTAATGGATGGTAACGGCACTTTTACTGGTACTATCTATGCAGAAAATGGTAGTTTTACTGGCAATATTAATGCACGAACTGGATAGATTGGTGGCTTTGATATTGGAGCTTATACTTTATCAACTAATGGCTTAACATTAAGTGCAGATTATAATGATAATAGCTTTATTGCAACTTAGGATACTTCTAGAGTATAGGAGAAAAGTTATTTTACAGAGGTAGACGGTCGATATTACGTTTATACTCTTGATATTTTTGATAAAGTTGGTGAAGCTTCATAGGGTTAGGTATATTATTTAGAGGTAATTAATTTATCAGAATAGAATTTTAATGCTCAAAAAACTATTTTTTATACCTATAATTAGGGTGCATATACTCAATGTACTGAAGAATCAATTTTTGATGAAAATACTACTTATTATACAGTAGGAAGTTATACTGTATATGGATATTAGTTAGTACAATTAACAGAAGAGCAATTTCTTGCTAATCCAACAAAATATTATATTTATGATATAGATAATGATATATTTATACGTTGTGACAGTGAGTCTACCTGGATGCCAGCCAATAATTATTTTGTATATACTATTATATTAGAAAATATTGGTCGTCATTATGACTCTTATATTTCAGTATAGAATATTAATATCGGCACTGGCGCGGTAATAGACGATTATTTGAAGATAGGAAATTTAAAACTTTTAAATCCACAAAAGCATGATAATAAAGTAATGGATTTATCAAGTGATGGGACTTCTTATTTTGTTCTTACAAATGAAGGATACATTGAAGGTAATGGTTGGTCTATTAAAAAAGAGCCTGGTCATCCATATGCTGTTGCTCGTTTTGGTAAATTAATTGTAACTGATGGAGAATTTAGTGGAATTATTCATGCGACAGATGGCGTATTTAGTGGTGAAGTTACTGCCAGTACAATTAATGCGACTACTTTAAATACGGTTAATTTTGTAACTGAAAAAGTTCGTGCAATGGGTGGTAGTTTTATTTTTAAACCATCTACTAATGTAATTTCAGTTGCAGAAGAAAATAGTTAGAATAAAGAATTACGAGTTGAGTTCAATAATGATGATAACTTTAAAGATTATTTAAATTCATATGGAGATGAACCAATCATAGCTCTATCTAATGAATCTATTCATTTTGGTAAATTAAAAAGAATTGAAAATGAAAAATATGCAATAATAGAAGTTCCAAATTAGGGAAGTTATAATAATTTATCGTATAATGGATGTTATTCTATTACTATTCTTGGCTCACCAAATCAAGATGAAATAATAGCTATAAATTCAGATGATACATAGGCAGGTAATATAATTCCAGAACGTGCTTTAGTTATTGAAAAATTTGGACAACTTTAGAATAATGGCACTTTAGAAAATATTAGTATAAATTTATTGCTTGGAGATTTATCTACTTTAAGAAGAATTGACGATAGATTAACTTATATAGATGGTTATGGATTATATGCTGATAATGTATTTTTACATGGTAGTTTAATGACTGCAACTGGTAATAATTCAAGTTATGCTGGTATTAATACTTAGAAATTAATAGATTTTGATCCTGCTAGATGGGGAGTAACTGGTGATTATTTAAATGAAAAAATTATTTTTTGGGGTGGAGCAAATAGTTTAAGTACAAGTGATATATAGGGTTCTAATTTTATAGTAACTGATAAAGGTTCAATCTTTGCTTCAAAAGGTATTTTTAAAGGCGCGGTTATTTCTGATTCTTTAATGACTAATACTGTTATTTAGACTCCAATTATTTATGGTAGTGGAAAAGGGCCAAGTTTGAAAATTTATGATACTAATGCTAATTCTGGTATAGGCGGTATAGAGTTTTATAAGAAAGTTGGAGAAGTAGATAATTTAAATAGTTCTTAGCCAGATATAAAAACTTTATCATTATCTAATAGTGGATTTATACATTATCAAAATAATAGTGATACAAATGGTTTTAAGTTTATTGGATTCGGTGAAACTAATACAAATGTAGATATGTATGCGACCACTTTTAACGCAGATAAAACACAATTTAGAAGTAAAAATATACAAGATTCATAGACTGGTGGATTGATTCAATTTAATAATAGAGCTGTAAGGATAAAACAAAATAATAGTTATATTGATGTAGATGAAGAAAATATTATTAATAATACTAGTGGTAAAGTAATTAATAAACCAGCTATGGAAATTACAGATGGTACTAGGACTTTGAGTTATAGAATTAAAACAGTTAATAATCAAAGTTATTATTGTCTTTATGTAACAGATTAGAGTTAAAGGAGTAGAAATTATGGCAGATATTACAGTTGATTTAAGTAGTGGTACTATATAGTATTACCACAAAACTACTTATAGAAATACAAATTCTAGTGATGGCGCTACTGCAAGTGAAGCAAAAGCAAACGCCGCAGCTGCAACCGAATATCCGGGTTATCCAACTGTAACTAATGGAGGAAGTTCTTCTAGTACAGATAAATATTTTGGATTAAAAGATGAAGGTACTACGGTTACCACAAGCTCCTCTAAAGTACCAGGTTATTATGTAGGAACTTGTACTAAAACTCATACTGGTTTTGCTTCTTAGATGAAAATTAATTTTACTTTACCTAGTGGAATCACAGTAAGTAATATAGGCAGTGTATCTTTAAAATTTAATTGTTCTACTAGTTGGGCTAGTGGCGGAGTAGATTTTGGTGTTTTTGCTCCTAAAGATAGCTCATCAGTTTAGGAACAATATTGGTAGTATAATGATAGTAGTGCCCCATTTTCTTCAACTTTAAAAACTTTTCAAATTACTGGTGGAACTACTTCAATTAATATAGATATAACTGATGTTTTTAAACAGTGCATTACTACTACTAAAGGTTGGATTACATTAGGTAGAGAAGCAGTACGGGCTAGTGAAACTAAATTAGTAACTATAACTAGTAATCCAATAATTACTTATACTCTCGCGTATACTTCTTGCAGCGCGCCTACTTCTGTGTCTGTGGGCACTTCAATTTAGAAACCAGGTGGAACAGTTACACTTACTTGGAGTGGTGCGACAGCGGGCACGAATAATGCAATAAAAGGATATAAAATTTATTATACTTCCGCCGCGTCATCTACGGCGCCAACTACTAGTTCTACTTGCATTGATTTATCAAGTAATACAAGTACTAGTTATAGCTTTAGTGTTCCTAGTAATGCTACTAGAGGAAATTATTATACTTTTAAAGTTTTAACAATTGGAACTGTTTCAGGCTATAATTCTAGCATAAGTAGTACTTCTGCTAATTTTAGAGTTAATAGTTTGCCGGCCGCACCGTCAGTTACTGCGAGTCCAACAATGATAAAGAGTAGCGGAAGTACTACTGTAAATTTTACAGTTACAGCTGGTAGTGATACTAATACTTCACAAACCAAAATTTTATATTATTCAACTTCTGAAAGTGGTGCTAAAACTAAAATTACTTCTTCTCCAGTTAGTGTCAGTTTAAGTAATGCTGCAACTTATTATTTTTGGACGAGTGATGGAATAGAATATAGTTCTTCTACTTCAGTAAGTATTTCAAAGAATACCGCACCAGCGATAAATTCTATTACAATGACTGCAGTTGCAACTTTTGTACCAACAGTACGAAATGGATATGTAAAAAATATAAATGGAAGCGCTACAGTAAATAAGGTAGGAATGAGTTATTAGTGGAAATTATTAGTAGCTAGTGGAGTAAATGGTACTAATTTTAATACTATAACTAATATTTCTACTAATACTTCTCTTTCAAATATAGATGTTACTAATTATGGTGCAACTTTTAATACTGCTTATAAATTACGATTAGTAGTTACAGATAGCTTGGGTGAGACAGCATAGGCGGATAGTAGCACAATATATGGAATACCCGCAGCGCCAACAATATCTAATGTATTTAATTAGAAAGATGACTCGGATGTAGGAAATGCTAATTCATCACATTTTGGTAGATATATACGTATTAAATATAGTGAAAATAATACCGGTTGTACGAGATAGTTATAGTATTCAACTTCTAATACTTTTGCTTCAGGAGTTACTACTATTAATTTATCTGGTACGTCTTATAGTGATGTAGATTTAAATAGTTTAACAAGAAATACAACTTATTATTTTAGAGTAGTTTTTACTTGTAATAGTAAAACTAGTACAAGTTCTACTTTTAGTAGAACACGAGAAGCTGATATTACTCCTAGTATTGGAACTATTTCGACTTTTAAGCCTTATACAACTTCTTCTATAACTATTTCTTTTACTAATTAGCCAGTTGCTTGGGCAGTTGCTAATGATGTTCCAACTAGTTATAGTAGTATTTATACGATTCAATTTGAATATAGTGGGCGTAATATTTCTGTCGGTATTAGTTCGGCAACAAATAGTAGCGGTACGGTAACAATGACTTTAAATACAGCTAATATTCCAACTAGTGGAAATGGTTCTTGGGCATATTTAATAAATAATTCTACAAATGCTCCTAATAGTTCGTATACTGTTGCGTTAAAAGTTATTGCGAAGAATGGATTTAATACTTCTTTTTCTTCAACAAAAAATGTCACAGTCAATTTCGTTGAAGGAGTTATTAGTACTGGAACACCTACATTAAAAATACAAGAAAAAGTAACATCTGGAAGCACTACCGCTACTTATTATGTAGAAATTCCTTCAAGTTATAATAATAAAACTTAGCTTGAACGTTTTCATATATTTCAAGGAGAAAATTTGCGAGTAGAAATAACTGGAGTATAGTGTTATGCTAATTAGACAGCTACTATTTATTTTATGCTTGGTTCTACAGTTTTAGGTTAGACTAGTATAGCAGGAAATGAATGGAGCATGAGCGGTCGAATATATACACTAAGCTAGGCTAAAACAATAGATTATATTGTTCCAGCGAATACTTAGGCAGCTTATAGTAATGGAGTTAGAGATTTTTCTATTAACGTTGTTTTAGCAAATGGTTAGTCTAAATTATCTACTGCAAGTGGGCAAAGTAATGGCAATTTAAATACATGTATTCATTATAGATTTTATCCAAACGCAATTAATTTTAAAATTACTGGCGTAAATGCAAATGAAACTTCTTTAAGTTGGACTTGCACTGATTTTGGTGGATATACTTCAGCTTCTGCGTATGGAAATAGTTATTCTAGTATTACGGTATAGCCAAAATATTCAATTAATAATTCTACTTATACTGATTTAAATGGCATTTATACAATTACTGACGCAGATAAAACTAATAAAGGTGGGACTATTGAAAGAACTATTTCTTCAATTAATGGAGATATAATTTATTTTGGCGCGGTTTTAAAATTAACTTTAGCACTTTAGGGAGTTTATGATGGTGCTGTTCCTACATTAGCTAGTGGATATGATCAAACATATAGTTATACTTATAATAATTTATATAATTATTATAGAGCAACTCCTAATATTTTATATGGGAAAAATTTCTTTGTGTTGAATTCAAATTCACCTAGAAGTAATGCTAATATGTTGATGGAAATAAAAGAAACATAGACTAGAAATACTATTTATGTAGGTAGCGGTGATACAGCAGGTACTTTAGAAATTACTACTGGTGGATTAGTAATTGATTGCGGCAGTTGGTAAAATTTAAATTATATTCTTAAAATTTGCATTTTTATTTATTTTATGATATAATATATATAGAAATAAGAAAAATAAGGAGCATAATGTATGAAACTTGTTGATACTTTTGAATATTTAAATATACGAAATAAGCTCGTAGATAAGAAGCTTCCTATTAAAACTAGCTATAAATTTACTCGTTTTTTTGCTCAATTAGAAAACGAGTCTAAATTCTTTAATGAAACTCTTCAAAAAATAGTAAATGAATATGGTCAACGTGATGAAAATGGAGAGTTTGTTCTTACTTCTGACAAACAAGGAGTAAAAATTAAAGAAGATAAATTTGATGAATGTATGGATAAAATTGATGAATTAAATAATATAGAAGTTCACTTAGAATATGAGCCGGTATTTTCTTTAGATGAATTAGAGGGTTTAGATTTAGAAATGAAATATGTAAATCTTTTAATGCCCTATATTTCTGAAAATTAAATATCGCTAAGTTGGGGAGGAACTTAGTTTTAGCGTGGGATACAGATTAAATAGTATATCTCTATATACTGTCTCATCAACGTTTCATAATCCCACGCTATTTTTTTATTTGGAGGTTAGTTTATGGCAACTAACAAAACAAGGATAAAAATAAGACATGGAAGTGGGAAACCAGATACTGGAACCAATGGACTTTTATCTTATGAATTGGGATGGGATGGTACTAATTCAAATTTATTTATAAATAATAATGGTGCGATAAGGTAGATTAATAGTGAAAATGCTTATGGTATTCCATTGGTGTCCGGAGATAATATAGATACTTTAGATCCTGGGATATATATCAGTGGTAGTAGTACCGTAAGTGCAACATTAAGTGGTACTAAGCCGAATGGGGATAATTCTGGTTTTAGATTAGAAGTTATTAGAGGTTATGGAACTAATTATGGAGCTTAGATAGCTTATGATAGTACAGGTTCAATAAAAATAAGAAAAAATCCAGTAAATCATAACCCTGTGCTAAATTATAGTGATTTTACCGGTATTCCTTGGCAAACAATAGTAACTTCTACCAATATAGGTAGTTATGCTTTACCTATAACTGGTGGTACTTTAACAGGTAATTTAACATTTTCTGGTTCTGCTGGTATTTATTATTAGGGTACAAAAGTAAGTTATCGTATGATCCGTTTTATAGACAATGTTAGTGATAATTATGGAAACGGTATTTCTATTGGTGGTGGTGGCCAAACTATTATTGGTGGCGGTGAAAGTGCAGATACAGCAGCCGCTCAGGCGGGCACAGCCGGTGGAGAGATTATGTAGGTTTGTAATGATGGTGATGTTTAGATTATATCAAATTTACAAAATGGTTGGGATAATAGAAAAGTATTAATATTAAATACTAGTGGTTATTTAATGTGTCCTAGCTATATTAATGTACCTACTAATAATAATGAAAATCCTACGATTTCTTAGTTTATTGTTACCAATGGAAGTGACAATTATTATAGAAAAGCTTCAGCTGCTCATGCTATGGCAGCTATACGCAGTAATGCTAGTGGTTCTTGGGGCATTAGTATAACTGGTAATGCTGCAAAAGCTAATGGTTTGGTAGATGGTACTTCTACTATGACTTCTGCTTATAATAAAGCTGGATTAGCATATGGTGATTATACTTGGTTAGCTGGTTGGAACGGATATGAATTACGTGCCGTTGCTAAAACTCAATTTGCATAGGCAAGTCACACTCATAGTTATTTACCATTAGCTGGGGGTACTCTAACTGGTCATTTAACAGCACCATCTACGTCATGTTCTTGGCTTTCAGGACAAAATGCAGCGAATGCAGCGTTTAATATTGGAGATGCAACTAATACAGGCTCATATTGGCCATGGATGCGTTAGACCAATACGTCATCTACTAAATGGTTTAGTTTTGGTACTTTAAATACATCTTTTTATTGGATGGGCTCGGCTACAAGTCGTACAGAAAATGGTTATGATTATGGTATGTAGTTTAATATTGCAAATGGCTACTTACAAGGATGTTCTAGAGTTTATGGTGCTGTTTGGAATGACTATGCTGAATATCGTAAAGACAATCCTAATGAAAATCAAGAGCCCGGTAGATGTATAAAAGAATTAGGTGATGGTTCATTAGCTTTAACGACTAAACGTCTTGAACGTGGTTGTGAGATTGTATCTGATACTTTTGGTTTTGCTATTGGTCAGGATAAAGAAAATGGATATAATACTCCTATTGCTTCTAATGGACGTGTATTAGCATATCCATATGAATCAATTGAAGAGTTTACAGCACATATTGGATGGCCAGTTTGCTCTGGTCCTAATGGAACTGTAAGTATTATGACAGAAGAAGAAGAAGAAAAATATCCAAGTCGTATTATTGGTACGATTTCTGAGATTCCAACCTATGAAGAATGGGGAACTGGAAAAGTTAAAATAGATGGACGTATTTGGATTAAAGTCCATTAATTAAACTTTTAAAAATTTTCCCAACTTTTTATACTCCCATTACATTAATTCTACTTATAAATGTAAGACAAATGGGAGGACAACTAAATATGGCAGCAAACTATGGTTTACCTATGTAGTACCAGCCAAATGCTTTTTTCCTTCAACCGCATGGAAATGTGTATTTGATTGGTAGTTCATTGGAAGTAGCTAATGTTCCAATGAATAGTGGACTTTCGGTTGCACTTTGTTTAAACGAAGGTTTAATGTATGTTAAATCTATGCAAAATGGCACACCGAACTTTATGGTTTATAGTATTGCTCCGTATGAAAAAAAGGATAACAATGTCTAGTCCTCAGTTGACCAAAAGTCTTCTGAGGACTTTTTGTTATCCAAAATCGGAGCATTAGAAAAACGACTTGATGAGTTAGGAGGCAAATTAAATGAACTTTTATAATAATAAACCTCTAATGCGCGCGCCGTATGCGCAGTAGCAGTAGCCTAAATTAGACCCAGAGAAGTTTAAGGCGCTCGCGCGTAATTTAAACGATGGATTACTTAATCAATTAGCGCAGAGAGCGCGACTTCAAGGAATTTCAGAAGAAGATATACAAAAAGGAATGGAGATAATTCATTCTTTATAATATAAGATAAAACTTGGCGCCGAAGTTTTATATATAATAAATTGGGAGGACAAAACTTAATATGGAAAATGGACTTTCTGCGGCCGATGTAATGGCTTTAACGAAAGATGGTGGGGCTAGTACTCAATGGGATAACCCCTTTATTTACTTGGTGTGGCTTGCGCTGCTTGGCGGCGGTGGCTTATTTGGTGGTTGGGGAGGCAATTACGGTGGTAATAGCCCCTCTGTTGAAGGTTCTTTAACTCGTTCTGCATTATATGAAGCTAATAATAGCCAGGATATGTTCCGTAATTTCGGTGAACTCGCGGGTGAACTTTCTAATTTTGAACGTGTTGCTACTGATTCTTGGGGTAACATTCGTTATGACATGCTTGATGGTTTCTGCGGCTTAGGCCAGCAGATTGCGGAGAACCGCTATGCTCAGTAGCTTGCTAACTGCGGCATCGAGCGCAATATCGACAGCGTGAAAGCTGAGGCTTATAAGAATACTTGTGAAGTTACTACTGCTATCCATGCAGAAGGTGAAGCTACTCGCGCCCTTATTACCGAGAATACTATTCAGGCTCTGCGTGATAAGCTTGAAGATCGTGACCGTGCGCTCCAGGCTGCTAATTTCCAAATTAGTCAGCAACAGTAGACTGCGGACCTTATTGATACTCTGCGGCCTATTTCTCGTCCGGCATATCTTACTACTTCCCCTTATGCTTCTATTAATCCTTACGGATATACAAATGGTTGCGGCTGCGGCTGCGGCAGCACCACGATGTAAGGTATTAAACGCTTAATAGGAGGGACTAAAATATGTTAGATATTGTTAGTTTGGCGCCACAGGCGTTGACTACCGGGTCTAACATAACTTTTGATACTAACAGAGTGGCGACCAGTTGTAGTGCTTAGCATTTAGCTGGTTCGCCCGCTGTGGTATTGAATAGACCTGGTTATTACTTTATTTCTTTTAGTAGTATCGCTACAGCTACAGAAGCGACTGAAACTGCACCGATAACAGTTTAGTTATTTAATGAAGATGATGAAATACCTGGCGCGACAGCCAGCGCGCTTTCTGCAACTAATACTACAGATGTTAATTTAGCTTTTTCTACAATCGTAAGAATTCGTCCATCTTGTTGCTCTATTGATAATACTGGAATTTTAACTTTTAAAACCACTGGCGCGGATGCGACCTTTACTACACCAAATGTTGTAGTATTTTATATTGATTAATTATGTTAAAATGTAAAGCATTATACAAGAAAATGATGGATGATTTAAAAGATGCCGGTATGTGGATTGAGTGGGCATATGAGCTAAAGGACAGTGAGCCTGAAGCTGCCAAGTTCTTAATTGCTTCTGCTAATGATAGATTAGAAAGAACATACCCCGAATCAAAGAAAATGTTTATGGATGCAGTTAAAGATGATAAAAGTATGATTAAAGATTTAATGAAAGACCATATAGAAGGTTGGAGTATGGAAATGAAGGAAAAAATTAAGAACTTTTAAATATAAAAAGAAGAGGCATTATACCTCTTCTTTTTTATTCCCAATTTTGAAGTTGATGTGCTAAGGCATATGTTTCGGCAACATATTTACCGATTCCGATTGCATCTGCTTCATCTTCAGTTACGTTAACACTATGCCATTCTCGCGCTAACTATCTCATTGAATTCTTTTTAGCTTCACGAGTCTAACCTTTAACTTTACAGTGCGCGCGCCATGTATTCGTTGGACATATTACAAATGGCACTTTTTGCTCATAACAAGCTTCCATAAGTATACCTTGTAACCGCGCTAAAGTTTCAAAGGTAGTGACCCCAATACCACGAGCGGCGTTTTGCTGAAGCTGAATACCTTCGAGACCGATTACATCCGGTTGCCAATTATTTATAATAGAGCATAACCACATTTTTATTATATTATCACGCTCTATTTCATTTGTTTCATTTACTGTAAAAGTTCCAAATTTAATGAGCTCTTTCCCGTCATATACTGAATAACCGCTTATATGCGTTGCTTGATCTATACCGATGGTACGATAAACTCCTTTCTTTTTAGGAATTATAGTAGTATCTACGAGCGGCGCTTTCTCTTTACATATAGGACATTCAGCGCGCGACCGCATTTTTTTCCAAGTAGAGAAAACTTTATGACCGGCCGCGCACTCAAATTCCATTTCAGTATCTAGGTTTTTATATTGTGTAGATATTACCTTCCAACCTTCTGGAAGCTATTCCTAGATAGTAGTAAGATTTATGGAAGCCATATTAGAACTTCCCGGTGCTGCCGAATCCGCCTCCGCGGTCTTCGCCAATTTCACCTACTTTCTCTACTTCGTATAATACCGCTTTAGGAACTTCAGATAATACTAACTGCGCGAACTTTTGGCCTTTTCCAATCGTATAAGACTTTCCGAACTCAATTGCTCCAACTGGAATTGGGTCATTAGGGGACTATGCGAAATCAATAGCAATAGAACGAATAGGAGGTTCTACGTTCTCGATTATAACCCCAATCTCATCTCGATAACCTGCGTCAATAGTTCCTGGCGCATTAGCAATTCTCAATTTAGTCTTTGCGCTAAGACCACTTTTCGGACGCACCTATAGCTCATATCCAGCGGGCAATGCGACTTTTATACCAATAGGAATAATTTTCTGCTCACCGGGCGCGAGAGTAATATCTTCAAGTGCATACACATCCATTCCAGAATCAGATAAATGCGCGTAAGCTGGTTCCTTAGCATCTTCATGGCACTTCTCGTATGGGATACGAACATAACGTTTAGAAATACCTTCAGTTTCATTAATCGCA
This sequence comes from uncultured Erysipelotrichaceae bacterium, assembly GCA_902780585.1. GTDB lineage: Bacteria > Bacillota_I > Bacilli_A > RF39 > UBA660 > UBA3789. Next base: position 27,510 of record CACZGA010000005.1, read on the forward strand.
TTAATAGTCGCACCCATTAATTGTTTAAGCCAGTCTTTTTTTACTTGAGATAATTCTGTAAGTTGGTTGTCTATTTCCTTACAAATTTCATCAAAAGTTTCAGTTAAATCTTCCCCATTGTAACCTTGCGAGGCCATGGCAGCTACTAAGGTAATCCTATCTGCGGGATTATTTAAAGACCTATTAACTTCGTCCATTAGAACCGGCGCGAGTGCGGAGAACTCTTCGTCTGGCATGGCTAAAAGCGCGCCAAACATTTCAGTCATATCCTATTCAGCACCTTCTGGTACCATTACTTGCGCGATAGCTTTAAAAGCATCCTCTAATGGATTAACTTCAATAGTTTCATTTTCGGTTTCTACTTTTATTTCCGGAATTTCAATTTTATCTTTCTGTTCCATTGTATTTAAACTCCCGGCATATATTATTAGTTGCAGTTGTAGTTAGTGTAGAAGGTGGATTAGTATTAGTGGCGGTAGTAATACTCGTGGGAGTAATATTAGTTTTGCTGGTTGTTGAAATGGTTGCATACCAAGGAGATTTCCACCAGTTCGGTTCAGTATAAGGATAAGTAATAGAGAAAGTACTTTTCTTTCCCGCTTCATATCCATCATTATATCCGTCTTTCTTCCCCATATTATAGGCTGCATCAAGAATTTTCATAAGCTATTCTTCTGTAAATTTTCCATCGGGATGATAAATATAAAATTTGTCTTTGTAATTAATTGTCATAATAATTTACTCCTTTTTCTCTTTTTTGTAACAAATTAGTTCTTTTCCGTAAGGTAACTCTTCAATTATCTTACAGAACTCTCTCCATTCATCTAATTTATGAAATCTGCGTTGAAAATAAATATTTCTTAATACTTGGTAATTAGCGGTCCAAGTACGGCGCTGATTCCATCCTTCAGGCAAGATTTCTATGAGCGCGCGCCATATGCGTTTATCTTTTGTTTTATTATATGCTTTACGAAGTTGTTCACAGTAATGAATTGAATTTACTCTTATCATGCTTATTAATTCTTGATACTCTTCAGGAAAATCTGCGATTTCCATATCAAAAGAAAAGTTTTGCGCGCCAATTTCGCTACTTGCAAGCTTATGCATTGTACTACAAGAATTAGCTGTTGTGCCTACCTTGTAGGTATCCATTTCTTTCCACCAGAATATAGGTGCGTCTATATCCATACATATCATTATCTGCCGCATAAACTTAGACTCTTCAGCGCCGCCACCTAACATACGTTGCGCGAGTTGTAAATCATTGGGGCCAATTATAGGCTCATTAGTATTAGAGCTATATAAAGGTGACTCTAAATGTCCCATAATTTCTATTGTGTCATTTTTTGCCCAACTATTCATTGGATTTCGCAATCCTCTCATAGCTCCAATGAAATTAAAAATTTCTATATTTTCTACCTTAATCATTATCTTCTTCCTAGTATTAAATTTACAATATTATTCATTCCTTTCGCCATTAATGCAGAAGCATTATTTTTGCATGGAGTAATAATTTCTAAATTACCATCATTTAAATTTTCCTAATCAATTACTCCCCAAACTTCTACAAAATCAGTGCCAAAGGGTAAAATAGCTTTACCCATTTTTCCCCAGCCAAGACCCCAAGAGTTCTAAATTTTCCAACCTTTTTCATTCCAGCCATAACATACCATACAATGCTATCCATTATAGTATTTTTTATTATTGCTAGATTTTAATACGGCTTGCCCATCTACTATGTTATTACTATACCATTTTATTATAACAAGGATAGGGCCATAATTCATTAAACATTCTTTCATTGCATCAGCAGAGGTAATTTTAAAAAATTTCTTAATGCGATTTATTTGGCCTACCTCTTTTAATTTTAGACCTTCCTTTTCAAAATAGGTAATAGCTTCCGGAACTTCAATGTTTTTAGGCATTAAGTTTTTATTAATGTCTCCATATTCGCATCCGTTTTTTAAAGCATCTCTAACCCGCATACCAGGTTTTTTCCAACTACTATTTCTACGATTACCATAAATATAAGATGTACTCATTTCTTTATATTCATTTGTTTCCTACAAATTGTAATATTCAATTATTGTCGCGAGTGAATGGGCTACACAACTACCAACATTTCCTTGTGCTTTAATTTTGGGCATTTTTAATTCAAATTGCTCTGGGTAGTATTTTGTTGTAGCGATTCCTTTTTTAAATCTTAATTTGTAATCTCGTAAATCAAAACGAGAAGGTGCAACGCCAAAATTCATCTATTCCATATTTACCCCACTATATATATTATACCATATAATTATTTAATAGTCAAATTTTTTATTATACTATCTATATAATTCGCGCATTTTACAAAATCCTCTTTTTTCCAGCCACGTGTTGTCATAGCTGGTGTTCCAATACGAATACCACTAGTTATATAAGGACTCCTTTTTTCATTGGGAACACAATTTTTATTTAATGTAATATTGTGTTTATCTAATTCTTCTTGTACGGTGCGCCCAGTAAGTTCTGGATGTGTTTTAGAAAAGTCAATTAAAAATAAATGAGTATCAGTACCACCGGTTACTACATCATATCCCAATTTAACAAAGGTATCTGCCATTTCTTTAGCATTAGAAACTACCTACTCAATGTATTCTTTAAAACTGGGTCTTAATGCTTCTTCTGCGCAAATTGCTTTAGCTAGAATTACGTGCTCTAATGGCCCGCCTTGCATACCAGGAAACACTCCACTATTAATCTTCTTTTCCAACTCTGGCCGACAGAAGATTAGTCCGCCACGTGGTCCGCGCAAAGTTTTGTGCGTAGTAGTAGTAATTACATCGGCATGTTCAAAAGGAGAAGGATGCATACCAGCTGCAACTAGTCCAGCAATATGCGCCATATCAACCATAAAATAAGGTTTTTCTATTGATTCATTATGTGCAAATATTTTTAACATTTCTTCAATATTAGAAAAATAAATTTTTCTTGAATAAGCTGAAGCACCAGCGATAACTAGTTTTGGATGATATTCTTTAAGGCATTTTATTATATCTATTGTATCAATATAGCCATTTTCATCTAATTTATAATGATAAACATTGTAAATTTTACCACTTAAATTAGCTAAAGAACCATGAGATAAATGGCCGCCGCTATTTAAATCCAAAGACAATATAGTATCTCCTGGATTTAATAGCGCATTATAAACTGCGAGGTTTGCTTGAGTCCCACTGTGTGGCTATACGTTTACGCTATAATTTGTATTAAACACTGTTTGCCAAGTTTGTTTGCAGCAATCTTCTATTTTGTCGATAAATTCACAACCGCCATAAAAACGATTTTTACTATATCCTTCAGCATATTTATTAGTAAGGCAAGATGCCATAGCTATTCTAACTGCTTCAGAAGCATAATTTTCACTGGCAATTAATTCGATATTTTGTTCTTGGCGCTCTTCTTCTAATTCAAGTACTTTTGTTAAATATCCGTGTTGCAATCCAAGAGTTGAATTAATATAATTATCTAATCCTTTAGTATTTTTCATTATGACACTTTCTCCGCATATTGGTTATTACTAGCTAAATTTACGCCTAGTACCCTATCAAAATGAGTACCTTCATTTGGAATATATCTTCCAAATTTAATAATAATATTTTTATATTCACTTATTAAATAATTAAAATTCTTAAGAGAAATTTCTGGATCTTTCCCAAAGTTACCGCTACGAATTTCTCCTTCGGTATAGCCCGTATAAATTACTATATCGTCTAATATATTATATTTATTTCTGATACAATCTATTAAACTAATTAAATCCATAAATGAATCGAATGGTTCAAGTCCAGCAAAAACAAAAGCTTCAGTAATCGGATTTTGAAGATAACGTTCGCAGATTTCTTCTTTTGAGATTTCTATATCTTCGGTTAAAGCTAACGGACTATTCTAACAATCTGTGCGCCCGCATTTCCAAGTACAAGTAGGAAACGCGATATACATAGATGCCTTCTTATAATTAACGAAGTCCGTTTCTTCGATTCCTTTAACTTTCATTATTTACATTCTCCCATTCTCGCATCTACCATTCAGCCTTTCGTTCTTTTGAATAAGTACGAACTGGAGTATAAAATCCTACTATACGACTATATTCTGTAGCTACAGGTTCACCGCATACTGGACAAATCTTTCCAAAGAAAGCATGGTTATTTTTACAAGCTTGTATTTTAGTTGTGAAAGCAAAATATGTGACCCCGGCATCAGTAATATAATTTAACATCTTCCAAGCCTAATCGAAATTATTAAAAGGAGCTTCAATATTTACATGAAGAATAGAACCACCATTACAATAATTATCAAAAGTGCTTGCGATACGGACTCGTTCTTGAAGTGTAGCTTTAATACCGAGAGGAAGGAATTGATTGCCATAAAGCGGCAAGTCCTTAATCACTACTTCAGGATAAAGCATTTCGTCTGCTTTTTGCATTTTGACAGCGGCCTGCTCTGCGGGAACAGCTTCAAGATTAATCTTATAATCTTTGTCAATATTAAAGAGGTCTTTAGTATTATGAATTACTTTAAAGATTTTTTCTCCGAATTTATACGCATCTTCTGTATAATAAGTATTGCCAAATTCATCTATTCTTGTATACCCAAACGCGCGCATAGTTTCATATACGCCAAGAACCCCAATAGTATTATATTGTGTATTAATATCAATTAAACCATCACAATAATTGGGAAGAAGTCCTTTTTCGATATTGCGCTGAATGATATGACGAACGCAATCAAGAGCTTTGAGGTCTAATTCAGTAATTTCTTGGAGTGCCTTTAGATACTCTCGCTCTGTTTTATTCTCATACGCGATGCGTGCGAGGTTAATAGTAGAGACTTTTACGCTACCTACACGAAGGGCGGCACCACCAATACTATTAAAATATCCTAAATCTTCGATATTACTCTTTAACCTGCAGCAATTAGAAAGAGAGTTAACGCTACTATCTGCAAAAATATTACTATCACTCCACTTCATATTATGTTCACATGCCCAGCGCGCGAACTCTTCATCTTTAAATTCGCCATTTACTTTTAAAAGAGAAATAGTATTAACTGGGAAAGTAAACATATTATGCTCACGAATTTCACTCATTACTTCCATAAATAACTTTTGGAAATCCATAATTCCCTCGATTTCATCTACCATAAATGCCCCATCTGGGAAAGTAGAACCACCGAATAAAGCGATAAGATATTCATGGTCAAAAATAGAAGTATTAGTGAATGCGCTTTGCATGCCGTCGCGCACACAAGGCTAGTTAACGGCGTAAATAAAGCGTTGAATATGTTGTTTTGCGTAACTTTCTGGGTCGCGAGTATAATAATTGTTCTTTATATCACGACTCCAAAAATAATACATATAAGGAATAAGATTAGGTAAGCCGCACGCGCCAGAAGTACGATTGGCGTTATAACTAATAAACTCTTTTACAAAGTCAATAAATGTACCTAAGTGCTTAGGTGGCTCCGCATTAAAGCCTTCAAGGAAGAAAAGTCCTCTTTCAGCTAAATCTCTAAGGTCATAAGCATAACAATAAGGTTTGAATGTAGATGTATCCGCATCATGCATATACAGGGCGCGGCTCCACTCTTTTTCGAGCCAATCATTAGCTACTTTAAAACCATAAGTCTTATTCATTTCATAATAAATCTTACGAAGAGCCAAAAGCTTTCTATGCGGTTTAGGCATTTCATTAAGTAATGTTACAATATCTTTATGACCTACATTAGCATTACTATCTACAGAAGCATCAGCTACAGTTTCAGATTCAATAAAATTAGAGATAAAATCGGTATAAGAAAGCTGCTCATCACTTAATCCATTAAGACGCGCAAATTCTTCTCCGTACTTTTCTTGAAGTTTATTAAATTGAGTTGTAAAGTTTTTATCAAGTCTAATGTTAATATTCATACATTATTGCTCCCTTACCCAAGCAAGCGCTTTTGCAAAGTCAAGTAATTCTCCGTCTACATCAAGCATCGGCGCGCTCTTAATGCCTATCTTCAGCATTGCGTCTATATCATCTATTACTTCAAAATTAATATTCTTTTGTGTAAGTTTAAGAGTTAATACCTTACACTTTGGACAGTGTGTACTATAAAGTTTAATCATTTCCTTTTGGTTCCTCCATAAGACAAAAAACGCAATATCCATCTTCAAACTGGTGCGGGCATTGCTTCTAAAGTTCTTCATTTTCTTTAAGTAATTTTCTTACTTCATTATTTAAAACGAACTAACTGGGATTTAAATAACGCTCAATTAATTCATTATTTTTCTTTATTCTAATCTGTATTTCTACTGGACCCATCAAAGTCTCCTCCTGTATTTTCATAAAACATTTTAAATACTTCGTAATTTTTTTCTCTTACCATTTGAAAAAGTTCTGCTATATAATCGCGCGAAAATCTAGGCTTATATATACTCTATTTGTCTAAAATATGACTAGTATAATAAAATAATGTTTTTGATATTTTTCGTCTAGTATCTGCCTAATTATATTCATTCAAATATTCAATTAAATCTTCCCATCTTTTATCCTAGAAAAAATCGTCTTCATATTTAAGTAGAATTCTTTTCTTATGCATCTATGAAATTAAGAGCTATTTATAAATTATCGGTAGTCCGTTCTTTATAAAATCATCCTCTCCGGATAGTGAAGCAGTTACGATATAGTCTAAGTTACGACTCTATATTTTACTACCATTAAGAAATATCTTAAAGGTTTCATCGTCCATAAGTCCATTATATTGAATTGAATAATATATCTGCGCGCCAGGTAATGTAAGCCATCGCGCCAAGTCATTTCCATTACTAACCTAAACAGGAAATTTCATACCAACAAATCGGCTTATTTTACTTCCGTCACTTTCAATTATCTATTTAATTTCTTCTGCACTATTCTTTATTTTATTTAAATCATAGTCATGAAAGAAAAAACTATGAGTCTTATTTGTAAAAGTTAAACTTTTAGTATAATCTTTCCAGATTGTTTTTCCATCTAAAGAAAGTCTAATATGCGCAGAATTCTGCATCATATTAAAATAACTTAGCTGCATACCATGAAATTCTTTACTAAAAGCTTGGTATAGATAAGTATCTGGTACCGCGCGCTCTATGTCTAAATCTAAAGGCTTATATTCTCCTCCGAAGGCGCGGCCGCCATAGGTTACATTATCTAAAAAAATTTCTTTTGGATAATCTCCATCATCCCAATCTTTACGAAAAATAAACTTCGTATATTTATATGGGTCTAAAACTGGTGCTAATTTAACTATATCTCGTTTCTATTTGTAATAAGTAGCCAGTTTCATAAGTTCTAAATTAAAAACTGGCTACTTATATTTCATAAAATCTGCATCCCATAAACCAATTATCAATGTTCTGTAACCTCCATGCGCTCGCCGCGAGATTCAATAGTTCCATCTTCATTAATATTAGTTATGAGTTCTACTAAATGAAATGGAGTTCGGCTATATTTCTTAGCCAAAAATCCATCTTCTTGACGAATACCGGTTACAATTATCTTATTTCCTCTATGGAACCATGATTTTTCAACTACATGCTTTTTTCCATCTGCGCCGCGCTCAGACACCTGCTTGTCATAATGAGAAAATGCGTCGCCATAAATTTTAACCGTTACTACTCCACTTGGAGTTAATAATGTTACATTCTTTTTATTTTTATCTCTATCGAGAACTGTGCCGCAAATTCTACTCAATCTAAAAATAGGAATTAATTTATTTTTAATTCTTATTTGATTTTCTATCTCTGGAGTTAATGGCAATTCAAAGAAGTCATCAAATCCATACCAATCATAATCTACTTTACTAAGTTCATGCGCGTGGAAGTAACAAGATGTACTATCCATCTCCCATTTAGAAATAGAACCTAAACAATACTTATTCCAAGTTTCGCCCATTAAATATCCATTTAAAGTTTTTAATAATTCATCTGCATTTTTCTTTATCCACGGACGGATAATATCCATTTGCTTTTGATAAATATTATCCCACTTTAATATCGAAAGACGGAAAATATTATCTCTATTTTCTAATAAATCCATATCAAAATTTTCTTCATAAAAAGGAAAACTAAATTCATCTAAGAAATAAAATTTATTATCAAACCTGCACTTCTTTAAATATTTATTAAAATTAAATACTTTAACTTGGAAATTATATTTTTCCGGAATCATATTAAAATTAATCATCATCTGCATATTCTGCAAAGTTATGCGCTTTTTCGCGTCACAAATAGTTCCAATATAAGATTCCATTAAACTATACCTATCTCCAAATTCATCAAATGCGCCAGCTTTAATAAGATTTATTACTTGCGGTTTCTTAAGTTTTACTTTTGAGATTAGGTCATTTATTGAAGTATACGGACGATTATTAATTATTTCTCTAATTGCATCATCACCTAGTCCAGTTATTCCACTAAATCCATAACGAATAACATTTTTTTCTGGGTCAGGCGAAAATGTGAATATAGATTTATTTATATCCGGTGGAGAAATATTAATTCCTTCCATTTTCATCTTGCCAATCGCGCTACTTATCTTACCATAGTTAATTTTCTTAGCTTTCTTTTTCTTTTTATCTTTTACTTCTTCTTCTTCGTCGTCATCATCATCTTCGTCTTCTGAATCTAATATAAAATCTTCTATTTCATTGTTCCAAGAAACTTCCACCGGTTCCTCAAAGTTACTTTCTTCATCATCTGTTGTTTCGTCTCCACCTGCGTCATTAATTAAACAAGCGCAGTTCCAAAAAATAATAGGATATTTATACGCAAGATTCATTTCTTGAAGGGCGATAAGACTATATGCAAGAGTATGAGACTTATTAAATCCATAGCCGCGGCTATATGCAACAAGAACTTTCCACACATAATCACAAAGATTTCGACTTAAATTCTTATCTTTTATATTTTGATAATATTCTTCCGTAAGTTGATCAAACTCTTTTGGATTCTTTTTTGCAATACTTTTACGTAATCTATCCGCCCATGTCAAATCAAATCCGCCGCACTCTGGAGTTTGCACTAGCTGCATGAATCCTTCTTGTGATTCACAAATACCGTAAGATGTATCAAGTTCTTTATGGAGAATTGCGCGTTCATCGCTATCTAATCCCCAATTCTCCATCTCTTTATCCCACAGTTCTGGGTTCGCTTTAAATCGCGCGAGCTTATTCGTTGGCATTTCACCGCCCTTTTCTTGTGCCATCAAACGAATAACAGAGTTTAAAGTTGCCAAGTCGTCTACGGATGTGGGCTTTAAAAGTGCGATACCCGCTATACCAGATTGTTTTTCCATTTGGAACAGAGATTGAATCTCGTGATTCCAAACCATTTTCCACATATCCGGCGCGTCCCGCTCAATATTATATACACCAATTATATTTTCATAAGTCTCTTTCAGACTTTCTTTGCGCTCTGCATATCCATAATCGCACAAAAGATTAATACAATTATGAATCTTATCCATAGCTTCAACAGACAAAGCATCATATTTAATCAAGCTAACGGCTTCACTATCATGTAGTTCAAACTGAGTACAAATCGTACCATCGGGTGCGCGCATCAATGCAGTAGATTCTGTAAATGGTTCATCTACAAAAATAACTCCACCTGCGTGAATGCCGCTGCCGCAAATCAATCCTTCAATACTATGCGCGACTTGCCAAAGCTCTGGATAGTTTTCTGTCATTTCATAAACAAATTGTTTTATTGGAGAAAAGTTATTTTCTGTATCTCCGTACATACATTGGTCAAGACTTCTTAAAAGTCCTCTGTCCGCAGGGATTAAGCTAGCTATATACTGTGCTATGTCTACATCAATACCTAAACCACGCGCCGCAGTTAATATAGCAGACTTAGACTTCTCAGTTCTAAAAGTTGCTACGTTTGCTACATAATCTTCACCATAGACTTCTCTAAACTTAGACAATACTTGCGCGCGCTTTGAACCCTCAATATCAAAATCGACATCAAGAACTGATACTCGCGCGGGATTAAGGAACCTCCACCGATAAGTTCTAGTTTTTTCCCTCATAGGATTAATCTGTGTTATACCCAATACATACAATAATATAAATCCTACGCCAGACCCACGTCCTGGACCTACGATACTATCGGCTTCCCAACATACATCAATAATACGCTGAAGATTAAGATAATATGCACTCCATCTTGCATTATTGACATTTGATGAAACCCATGTATCTTCAAGACATGCATTAATTTCATTATATGCTTCTTGGCTTTGAAGGTCTGGGTGTATATCAATACCATGTACTACTGCTTTTACCAAATATCTATCAGATTCATATGGAGATTCTGCAAAAGTCCAAAGCATTGGGATTTTCATACACATTTCTTCATATCCCCAAGCATCTGGTTCTTTTCCAATTGATTTCCACTTTAAGTTAGGAATACGCAACGGCTTCTCAAGAGAATATTCTTCACATTTATCAGCTATATCTTGAATGTTTTGATATGCTTTATCGAGCTGCTCTCGTGATAAATATTTAAAATAGCTCTCTATTTCTTCTGTTCCCATCATATAAGTTGTCGCGTAGAACTCATCAACTTCTCTATCACCATTCTGCGCGTTAAGATAAGCTTTATGAATAATTCTATCTTCTTTTTTAAGATAATGGGAGTCAGTTGTAATAATATACGGTATACCTGTTGCGTTAGATATATCCAATAATCTTTGATTTACATAAATTTGGTCTTTATTTTTACTTGGCTGAAGTTCTAAATAAAAATTACCATCGCCAAAAAGATTGCTCATCTGTTGCACCCAAATGGCAATCTTTTCTTTTAATTGTTCATTTTTATTATCTCTATATCTTAATAATTGTGTAGGTAGCGCGCCACCTAAACAAGCAGTTGAACCTATTACATGGCCTGGATTTGCTCCAATTATATCAAATAAATCTTGATAATAAGTTGGAACTCTACGCATACCACGTGCCATATAAGAACGCTTCCAAGCTCGTGTAGATATTTCCATTATCTGGCGCGCGCCCTCTCGGTCTTTTGCCAAAAGAATAAAGTGAAAATATCTATCATATTCTCTATTATAATTTTGCGCGTTTAAACCATTACGACAAAGATAGATTTCATTACCAAGTATAACTTTAATATCTGGATGTTTTTTTGCTATTCTTTTTGCTTTGACCCAAGAACCAGTAAACTCATGGTCAGTTATACCGATTACTTTATGCCCAAGCTTTTCTGCATACGCAATTCCGTCTTCTAGCTTGATGATACAATCTCTAAGACGAATATTACTATAATCTGTATGCGTATGAATACTACCTGTATACTCCATCTACCTCTCCTTTCATTTTATTTCTAATTATATTATATCATAAATTTAAAACTTTTTCAAGTTTAAAATGTTAAATCTGTAATTTCTTTAATATCTATATCCTTAATAAGAATCTGCGGTGTTACATTGCCCATCCACTCATTTAAATTCGCAGTACCAACAATAGTAAGCTGCATTTCATTATATTTAGAAATTTCACTAATTAAATCTTTCGCAAAAAATTTAATATAAGTAATTCCATTCTTACTAATTTTTAATGTATCTTTATTCTTACCTATAACTTGTATGTCGCTCGCGCGCACTACTAAATCTTTTACTGCGATAACCGGTTCATTATTTTGCTGCCCCCATATATTAGTATATTGTGCCAAATCAAAAATAATAGCTTTTATATCTGTTGCATAAGCTTCACGCTCAAAATCTACATCATATACATTCTCTCCAAAATCATACCGCGCGAGTTCTTCATTAGCTATCTTATGAAATTTAGCTAAATCAGAGTTCTTAATTGAAATACCGAACGCATTGTCATGGCCCATTGTATATTCAAAAAGTTTAGTGCTATTTAAGAAGTCTTTGAAAGAACTTAATTCACTTTGGTTAAGGCCGCGCGCACTACCACGTACAAATCCTTCGCTATTTAATCTAGCTACAATAGTAGGACGATTATAAAGAGTAGAAAGCTGCATTGCAACCAACCCGTTGAGTTCCGCAGGAAAATCATCATCATCTTCAAGCCGAATAAATAGAACCTTATTATTTAACAAATCATTGTTACTAATTTTAATTTTTAATCTGTCTACAATAGTTTGTTTTTCTCTATCTTGATGCGCTTTTGCATTAGTGCATTCTCGCGCGCTTTCTACGGCAACATATTCCATTGTGCCTTTCGCGCCACGCTTATTACTAAGTACTTTCTCTTTCCCATTTATAAATGCACGGAACAACCTATCTTTTTCATCCATTGAACCAACGCGAATCATAGCATTAATCATAGGCACAATGTAGAAAGCTACGGTGGTAGGATTAATAACCCCACCCATTGAATACTCTTGCTTTGCACAGAGAGTTTGGAAAAAGAAATTATTAATATGAGAAAACCCTTCTTTCCAAAAATATTGGTTTTCTTCAGATAGCGCGCTCATCATATCCGCGCAGATACCAAGTGCAGCAAGGTCAATATATTTATCTGCAAGATTCTTTCCAAGCCTCTAGTCAAGCGCGCGACAAAATTGATATGTAACTCCCGCGCCTGATAAATTTTTATTTTTATAATTAGGTGAATTTTGATTATTTACAATTACACACCAATCACTAATTTTTGTTGTATCTTCTATAATATGATGGTCGAGAATGAGCGTAGGAGAAGAAAGTTCTCCTAATCTTTCAATAAATTCATAATCATTACTGCCGGCATCAGGTACAAGGCAGAGTGTATAATGGTCATCTTTATCAATAATAATATCACACAAATCTGATAATCCATGCTGTTTGCCGCTATGTAAGTAGTAGTCTATTTCAGCTTCTGGCTTTATATCTTTTATATACTGATATAGAATTGCAGCAGATGTGAACCCATCAACATCACAGTCTACTACCAATGCAAATTTAGGAGTATCACAATCTAATGCAGCTACGAATATTTCTACGGCATCGAACATATCGTCTAAATCTTTAAAATCTTGTAATGAATGCTCTGCCGTTGGATTTAAAAAGTGTTGTATATCTTCTACGCCTCGCGCGCTAAGTACTCCTATTCCATAATTATTTCTAATATTTGTTGTATCTTTTACTTTATATTTCACCTTACAAAAATTCTCCTTTTCACTAGTTCTTCAAATACTTTTTGTCCACAATCGGTTGGACTTTCTTTTAATTTTAATAAATTTCGTGTATCATATATAAAACTCATATTACAATAATTTTTATATTTGTTACATATATTATAGAGCTTATCAAAATATTTATTTTCTCCTGGCTTTTCTTCTTTATCAAAACAAATAACTATTTCTCTTGGCCTACAAGTTTTCAAAAGAAGATTAAGTTGATATTTATTAAATTGACTGCCGCAAACAGCTACGCTGCAATTAGGAAAGTCAAATCCTTCCATTTGTAGACAAAACTTCTCCGCTTCTCCAACATAACAAATTCCATATTTTTTTATATTATCTTTATTATAATTTAAACCATATAAATTCATACTTAATGGATGTGCGTACCATTTACCTTCAATTTGTACAGGCATATATTTACCTATTGTTTCTACTTCTTCTGGGTCAAGCGCGCGCCCTCTAATCCCAATTAAATCTCCATATACATTATAATGTGGAATTATTATTTTATTCTGCGGAATAGAAAAACGAATATTATATTTATCCATCGCTTTTTTACTAATTCCATCTTCCAACCATTCTACTGGGTATTCTTTTATAAAAGTATCAATTAATCCCTTTGGATATACTTCTAAAACTTGTTCTTGTTTGCGCGTTCTATACTTCTCACTTAAACTATTATATTTAATCGCTTCAAACCCTTCTGTTGGTTTAAAAGAAGAACAATCTAATATTACTTTATAAATATCATCATACCAATTATATGGGATACTTCTTGTTTCATAGTATTCTTTAAGAAACTTAAAAATAGACATACTTTCACAATTAGTATAGCACACAAAGAGATGACTATTTTTATAATAATATAATTTCATCGACGCTTCTTCCGCGTCAGCATTATGACAGATTGTTGGGAAGATAATATAATCTCCTCTGTCTGAATACCTATCTACGCCAAGTTTCTCCATTAAGCTTATTATAGCTTCTGGCTTCAAATTATTTATTATTTCTTTATAATTCATTTAATTCTTTATTCAACTTTCTTATTTCTTCCCAATCATCATCTTCCCAATTTTTCATTCTCTCAATTCCAGTAAAATTAAATTCAATCGGTTCAAGACGATTATTAGTTATAAATAAATCTTGTTTGCGCAGAGTTCCTAAATCAACATACGACCAGATTCGAGTTTGTGAATATACGCCACTTCTAACTTTATAAATATCTGTTACTATATTTGGAGTAACTTCAAAATTACTAATTACATCTGCTAATATATCTAATTCTTCTTTTGTAGGTCGCGCCATAATCGCGCCAATATCTGCTTTATTTATCGTCGCGCGCCCACCGGCCAGACTGCCTTCATTTCTTATGTTTTGATTGTCATCGCCTTTTGCATTTAACTGCGTTGATGTCATTACGCATACATTCTGCTCAACCGCCAAATCTTTCAGCGCAGTTGCAAACATCAACAATACTTCATCATTTCTTAAATTAAAACCTTTAAATTCTCCAAGTAATGAAGGACCAATAAAAATATAATCATAAAATACATATCCAATATCATAAATTAAACAATTTTCCCTTATAATATTTTTAACTAGTCCAATCGTTGGATTCGGCATTCGTACAATATGAAAATTATCTTTATATTTCTCAATTAATGTTACTGCTTTTTCTATTACTTGTTTTTCTAAAGTTGTAAAGTTTCCATATTTAAATCTATCTTCATTGATTCCGCTAACATAAGCTAAAATCATTTTCTGAATTTCACTAAAATCTTGCTCGGTTGCAATAAATAATACTTTCTCACTATTACCAGCCTGTTCCCACTCACATTCTGTAAAGTTATACCTAAATGGAAAAGCAAGATAACATGCATCACCTACTGCTTGTCGAGTTTTAGATACACCACTTCCGCCGCTTCGAATATACAGCGCGCCACGACGTGCGCCGCTTACTACCGTATTATATATCGCGCCTTGTAGCGGCATACCTATACCAGAATTACCTTCTTTTATACTACTAAGTAAATCTTCTAATCCTTCAAAAACATTTCTTGTTTCTGTCGCATCATTTTTAATATAGCTATTTTCAAGACCTAATATCTTCTTTTTTATTCCATCTATAATATCTTGAATAGTTAGATTTTCAAACTTACTATTTACTTCATAAGCTTTATCATTAGTTAAATCTTCAATATAAAATTGAGATATATTAATTCCTTGCCTTTGGAAGTCCCTAAGTAAATTAATCTTTTTTAATTTATTGTAATAATAATCAAAGTTATCTATATCTACAAAACTGTCTATATCTTGAAGATATTCAATTCCATTATTAGATTCATATATCTTCTTCGCGCCCGCATTACTATCTAATGCATTTTCAATATCAATTATATTTATTGACTTCGCGCCATTTTCATACAGACCTTTAATCGCTTGAAAGATAACTTTTTCAAAAGTAGAACTAAAATCTTGAATTGATAAACTATATTTTTCTGTTTCAACTAATATACTTGGTCTTTTAATTATTCCACCCAAAACTTGTTGGATGCAATTTTTATCAACTATCAAGTTCGTCCTCCTTTAATATTTCATCAAAATTTATTTCTTCTTTTTTCTTTTTCTTTTGAATAGGATTATATTTAATTTCTTTCTTTTCGGCTTCTTTTAAACTTTGAATCTGTTGCACTATAAGTTCACAACTGCCGCACTTCCTAAGTTCTATATCTGTCCAATATTCTTTAGCTTCATCATAATAATATTCAACTATACCAATTCCGCCATATCCTTTTTCCCATGCTTCTTTTCCATTTTTATCATAATAATATTTTAAAGTAAAGAAAATACCCTTTAAAGTTTTTCCTTCTTTTAAATAATTATTTATTTGTTTATCAATTAAATACCAATTATAAGAAACTTTTAATACTCTACTTAAATAATCAGTAATATGTCTTTTATACATTTCATCAGTTTGTTCTTCTTTTAAATTATTAAATTTTTCCCAACATTCTTTATGGTAATATCGACGTTTAATTGGTCCAACATATTCAGTTTTTTCTTTATTAAATTCTTCACCGCATACTGGGCATTTAACTTTAGCCATATAAAATTCTCCTATTCTCTTCCTATATATATTATACCATAGATTTAGAAAAAAGTCAAATTTAATAGAGCAGACCATTTCTAGCCTGCTCTATCGTTATATCTACATTAAGTTTTAAAGCATATCCCGCATTTCAATTACAGCCAAATTTAGTAAATCAACTTGGTCTTCTGTAAATTCAGAAAGCCGCATCTTATGCCCCATAATCATTTCAATTTTCTTTAGAATAATATTGGCATTTTCTTCATCTTTTTCTACTAACTTGGCCCACAGGTCTGCGGCCTCAGCTCGTACAGTAGCAAAATCAAGCTTTTCTTCTACCTTAGTTTCAACCTTATCTACTACCTTTACACCGTCAATCTTTTCCGACATCTCAATGGCATCTGCAATCGCGTTAACTAATTCAGCATAACCGAATTTAATCTTTGGCGCGAGATACTTAAATCGACTGCCGGCGAATAGACTAGGGGTTTCTCGTGTATATAAATACCTTTCAAATTCCCCTTCTGTATTATATTCACCACCAATATAACCAATAACGTCAACAAGACCATTACAAATCTCCGCTGCACGCTTAGGCATATCTGGGAATATAATTTCCATTTCGTTGCCTTCTGCAGTCTTTTCGATGCGCGAACCACTATGACAAATCAAAACAAGTCCGTATCCAAGTAAAGTAATCTTACGAAGACTTGACTCAAATTCTTTCTTACACGCACTATATCCACCACCCCAGGCAATGTCGGCAATCTTCTGCACACCATTCTGCGCGCAAATAAACTGTTCACAATAATCCCAAGCAATAGAAATAGTATCAATAATAACAGTTTCGTACAACTGACGTGCTTCTGGCTTTTCGAGCTGGCGCAGAATAGTTTTGAAATCACTCCAACGAGTTACATCTGCGGCTCTAATTCCACCGATAGCATTATAACCTTTTTCAAAAGCAATTAAAAGAGAATTAGGGAAAGAGCAGGCAGCTGTAGTCTTCCCGCTCTTAGGCTTACCATAAAGTAATACATACTTTCCCTTTAAATCTCTGCTAATTACAGTAGGCTCTATATTTAAAATATCAATAGCCATACTGTATTACTCCTTAGAACCCGAGGTCGATTGGCTTTCTGGCACCAGTGGCCGGCGCGGGAGCGGGACGAGTCTTAGGAGTAGAGGTTGCGCTCTTAGCCTTGAGCTGTTCAAGACGAGCCTGGCGCGCGGCCATAGCTTCCTGAATCTCTTCGGCTGTATACGCAAGTTCACCTTCAAGAGGAGTGGGAAGACCACCAGTAATCACAATGTCTCTAACACTCTTAGTGCGACTACGCTCAATATTCTCACCAAATCCCTGCTCAGAAGTAACCGTCTCAGTCACAGAGGTAAAGTTCAGACGACCGCTAGCCTTAACAGTCGCGCCATCTTCCCAATAATCTCTCACAGAAGCAATTACATTCTCATTAGAGCAAACAAAACGAACCTTATCAATTCTATCCTGGAAACCGGGGATAATACCGATAATTTCATACTGTTGATTGCCATCCATATCAAGAACCGGTTCACCATCCGCATTCTCGACATAACCCTGGCTACCGACTACCATTTCAACTGTAAACGAAGCGTCGGGCTTCATAACTTCCTTATTAATCTTGCTAACAAAGGATGCACTAATACGAGGGAATGACACAAACCGCTGAGTCTGGTCAAAGTATTCGTTCATCTGGATGCGCGCGCCATTAATTCTCACGCAATCAGCTCCTTCAATACCACCCGCAGAAGCGATGGACTTCATATCATTCTTAATCTTCATAATAGATTCATAAGAAGGATTCGGAGAACCACCCTTCGTAAGCTTAGAAGAGAACAACTCTACGGGAATCTCACTCGTTACCGGCTTGCCGTTAATCGCCTGGTCAACGCGCACATAAATACGACCACGAACCGTTTCAATAGTTCTGCCATCCTTAATATAAGAACCATTCTCCAATTCAATCTGTGATAAAATACCTTCAATATGTACGTTATTTTCTGCCTGTCTCATTAATTTTATTTCTCCTTTTTTAATCGGTTCTTATATATAAATATAGAATAGGATTAGCTCCTATTCCATATCATATATCTATGGAATTAGTTACTTACTCCTCGTCTTCACCGGGGACAAAAGTCTTACCAGCATCGGTCAGGAACACGTACTTGACGGGCTTCTCAGCACCCTCAACCTCAACCTTCTCATAATCCAGAAGGCCCTTAGCACGCTCGCCCTTTACACCAAGACCAGTAACAACGGGATTCAAATGCTTAGCATCACTACCAAGAGCCGCACAAAGCTCCTCCATCGCAACACGACCACCGTTCTCCTTAACATAATTGAATACCATTGTCTGCTTTTCTGTCAACTTCATAATCTTTTTTCTCCTTATAATTTTTATTTTCTATCAAATTGAGATTTCCTCTCTCAACTTTCTATATATATTATATCAGAATTTTCATAAAAATTCAAATTTTGGGAATTATACATTAAATTTTCTCTATCTGAATTACTCGTTCAAGCGGCTTTAATTTTATTACATGAACTCCTTGCGCCGAACGAGAAAGCATTGGAATTTCTGCCGCTGCAACTCGTATCTGTGATGTAGTAGATGTAACAATAATTTCCGTCTCCGCGCTAAGTGCATCGAAAGAAACTACCATATCGTCTGCCGTTAAACCTTGGATTTTAGAACCTTTTGTATTTTTATTTGTATAAGAAAACTCATCTATATTTGTCTGTTTTGTTAGACCTTTCTTTGTTACCGAGATAATAGTTTTAGTATCTTTTGGTATCATTCGAGCGTCTTGCACGAAAGCTCCGTCATTAAGTTTAATAGCTTTTATGCCGCGCGCTATACGACCAATAGGCTTTACATCATCAGTTTTAAACATAATAAAGTTTCCATCGCTACTAAGAATACCACAATC
This sequence comes from uncultured Erysipelotrichaceae bacterium, assembly GCA_902780585.1. GTDB lineage: Bacteria > Bacillota_I > Bacilli_A > RF39 > UBA660 > UBA3789. Next base: position 46,778 of record CACZGA010000005.1, read on the forward strand.
AAGGTCATCATTTCCAAAGAATACACTTACTATTTCATCGTCACTATCTAGATTTATGGCGCGAGCGCTATTACCGCGTTTAAGGTAGTATTCAGATAAGAGAGACTTTTTAAGTAACCCGTTCTTTGTAATAAAGTAGATATTTTTATTTTCATTCTTCGCATAGACTGCGGCATTACAAATAGATTCTGTCGCTGTCATGGTAATAAATTGAGTTATGTAAGTTTTTTCATTTACTGGAAATTCACTCATTTTAATTTGGAAGAAATTTCCTTTATCGGAGAATAATAGAACTATATCAGTATTGTCACCGGTTTCAGTACCGACAATATATTCTCCTTTCTCCATTTTAAACTTACTTCCAACTCCGCCACGACGTTGTGTATAGAGAGAAGAACTTTCAGTTACATAAATTCCGCCCTTATTTGTAAAGTTAAGAATTAGATTGCGGACCTCAGTCGGCTCTTCTTCATCTTCTTTTGAAATATTTAATATGTGTGTACGGCGCGCGTCGCCATATTT